>CALLFA010000029.1 GCA_937997635.1 uncultured Saprospiraceae bacterium
ACCCCGTTGGGGTATTTTGTTTATTGGCTTGTTTGATATTGATTGAATTTCATCTGACATGTCGTTAGCCCAACGGGCTTACATCAACAGCCATGGACAACGTCCATGGCTATTGATTGGTTTTAGCCTAGGAGTCCCAAAGGGACGACCTGCCCTAATTTGGATTTTACATAATTTTATTGAGGTCGTCCCTTTGGGACTCAGCGGAATAGCATTAAAGAGCGAGGGACGATGTCCCTCGTTTTTGATGATACCCCGTTGGGGTATTTTGTTTATTGGCTTGTTTGATATTGATTGAATTTCATCTGACATGTCGTTAGCCCAACGGGCTTACATCAACAGCCATGAACAACGTCCATGGCTATTGATGGGTTTTAGCCTAGAAGTCCCAAAGGGACGACCTATCCAGTCATGAGTATATATCACCATTATTCCCAAACATATCGTTCATCAAATTCTAAATCATTTTCATTTAGAATCCTAATGTATTCCTGTTTGAATGACTCTTTAGAATGATGTTCCTTTTGGTTTTCGATATAGGCAATGACATTATCAATTCGTTGATAATTAACTGAAAATATGCCATATCCTTTTTGCCAATAAAATGTTGAATATTGGGCACCTTGCGTTTTCATCCATCTGGAGGAATGCTGTTTTATTTGTTGTAATAACTTCGATTGAGTTATGTCACGTGAGAGTGTACACAGGATGTGGATATGGTTTCTATATCCTCCAACTTTTACTGGATTACATTTCATTTTTTTACAAATACCACCAATGTACTTGAATAAATAATGTTCAATAGCGTCATCAATATAGTTGACTCTTTTTTTTGTGCTAAATACAATGTGCACGTATACTTTAGATAATGCTTGGGGCATAGTTGTTGTTTTGTTTGGTAAAATTGTTGCTTAAATATATGGATTAATTCAGAGGCCGTCTTTAAAAGATACGCAAAAATTAAAATCAATTGATGAACCCCCGTTGGGCCCGTTGGGGTATTTTGCTGATTGATATTGATTGAATTTCACCAGACATGTAGTGAGCCCAGCAGGCTTACATCAATAGCCATGGACAACGTCCATGGCTATTGATGGTTATTGGCCTAGGAGTCCCAAAGGGACGACCTATCCTAATTTGAATTTTACATAATTTTATTGAGGTCGTCCCTTTGGGACTCCATGGAATAGCATTAAAGAGCGAGGGACGATGTCCCTCGTTTTTGATGATACCCCGTTGGGGTATTTACTGATTGATATTTATTTGGCATGTAGTAATTCCAACAGGCTTGTATCAACAGCAATAAGCATAGTGCATGGCTGTTGATGAATTTAACCAAGGAGTCCCATTAAACAGCGATGGACGATGTTCCTAGATTTGATGATACACGTTGGGGTATTTTGCTGATTGACATTGATTGATTTTAACTGAACTTTGTTTAGCGTGTAGTTAGCCCAACGGGCTTACATCAACAGTCATGGACAACGTCCATGGCTATTGATGAATTTTGGCCTAGGAGTCCCAAAGGGACGACCTATCCTAATTTGAATTTACATAATTTTATTGAGGCCGTCCCTTTGGGACTCCACGGAATAGCATTAAAGAGCGAGGGACGATGTCCCTCGTTTTTGATGATACCCCGTTGGGGTATTTACTAATTGATATTTATTTGGCATGTAGAAATTCCAACAGGATTGCATCAACAGCAATGAGCATCGTCCATGGCTGTTGATGGGTTTAGCCCATGAGTCCCATTAAACAGCGATGGATGATATTCCTAGATTTGATGATACACGTTGGGGTATTTTGCTAATTGACATTGATTTATTTTAACTGAACTTTGTTTAGCATGTAGTTAGCCCAACGGGCTTACATCAATAGCCATGGACAACGTCCATGGCTATTGATGGGTTTTAGCCTAGGAGTCCCAACGGGACGACCTATCCTTATTTGAATTTCCCATAATTTTTTGAGGTCGTCCCTTTGGGACTCCACGGAATAGCATTAAAGAGCGAGGGACGATGTCCCTCGTTTTTGATGATACCCCGTTGGGGTATTTAATGATTGATATTTATTTGGCATGTAGAAATTCAACAGGCTTGCATCAACAGCAATGAGCATAGTCTATGGCTGTTGATGAATTTAGCTCATGAGTCCCATTAAACAGCGATGGATGATGTTCCTCGATTTGATGATACATATTGGGGTGTTTTGCTGGCGTGTAGTTAGCCCAACGGGCTTATATCAACAGCCATGGACAACGTCCATGGCTGTTGATGTGTTTTAGCCTAGGAGTCCCAACGGGACGACCTCCCCAATTATTCTATAAATGAATCCAACATACTCTCAATCAACACATCAAATTCCATCCGTCCATTTTCCGTAAAATGTGGCAATACCTGACTCCACACCATCTCTTTAAACACACGTTCTTTGTCTTCAATATTTCCTTTGTCTTTAGGACGAATCAAGAAAAAAGTGATAATCATCCAGATGGTTTGCGCAATTATTTTGTAATGGCCTAATCGCGGCTCTGCTTTCAATAATCCATTCGCTTCATTTTGTGATAACCAATTGTAAATCTGCAAAATGATCTCGTTTGTAATCGTTTGTCGAGAATCATATTGTTTGGGATAATTTCGTTGCAATTCAATAAGGTCTGTGAAGAAAAAAGAATATTGCAACAGCAGATGATAGTACCGAGCCAACTGCGCATCGAAATCCATTAAACCTGGAAATTCTTTTCGTTCGTCAAAGATTGGCTTTAAGATATATGATAATTGACTAATGAGTGTGTCTATGATTGCTTGTTTGCTGTGAAAATGATATGCCAAGTTACCAACACTGATCCCTGCATCATCGGCAATTTGTTGTAATCGCACATTCACTAATCCATGTTGATTAAACAATCGAATGCTACTGGCTAATATCTTTTCTTTGGTTTTCATGTGTGATTAGCAGATTCTAGGGAGTTGCTGACCAACAAGCATATTGACAATGCGTTTGCCACCGATACCACTTTTGATGACTACTTGGCGTGGATGCTTCTCAGTAACGCTTCCTATAACTGTGGCTTTCGAATTTGGGTCAAGTGATTTAAGATGAACAACCACTTCTTCCGCTTTATCTGCTTCGACAACGGCAATAAAAATGCCTTCATTTGCAACATAGAGTGGGTCCAAGCCCAAGATTTCACAAGCTGCTTTGACCTGATTGTCGATTGGAATTTTTGTTTCTTCTAATAAAATACCGTTGGCTGAATCGCGTGCAATCTCATTTAAGACTGAGGCTAAGCCACCACGAGTCGGGTCTTTTAAAAGTTTGATGCTAGATCCAAAAGTTTGAATTAATGAATTACAAGCATTATGTAAAGGTCTTGTATCACTCAAAATATCACTATCAAATTCGAGTCCTTCACGAACAGACATGATGGCAATACCATGAGAAGCAATAACATCAGAAACAATAATGGCATCTCCTACAGACACCCGATCAATATCTATTTGTGCCCCATCCATAACGTGACCGATGCCAGTGGTGTTGATAAATATTTTATCGCCTTTACCATTTTCCACAACCTTAGTGTCACCAGTAATAACCTTTACATTAGCCGCTTCGCAAGCAGACTTTATGGAAATCAATATTCGCCAAAAATCATCCATCATCAATCCTTCTTCAATAATAAAACTCAACGATAGATATTTAGGAATGGCGCCACACATAGCAAGATCATTAACAGTCCCATTAACAGCCAATTCGCCAATATCGCCACCTGGAAAAAAGAGTGGTGATATCACAAAACTATCTGTAGTAAATGCAGTTTTGCCAGACCAGTCAAAGATTGCCCCATCATGGTGTTTATCTAAAAGTTCATTTCCCAGAAGATCGAAAACGCCTTTGGCTAACAAGTTGTTGGTGAGTGTGCCACCACCGCCATGTGCAAGACTAATTCTGTCATAGTCCAGTTTAGGCATCGGACACGATAATTTCATTTTAGGTGTACTCATATTGTGATGTGCACTAAATAGATTCTGAAGCTAAAGAAAAATGATAATAAGCAGCACACGCGCCTTCCGAACTGACCATTGGTGCGCCTAAAGGAAATTCTGGTTTGCACTTCTTTCCAAATTGCGGACAATCTTTAGGCTTTTTAATGCCTTTCAACACTTGGCCTGCAATGCACTCTTCATTTTCTGGAGCAGCTTCTATGGAGATGTCGAATTTAAGATTTGCATCATAATCCTGATAACTTGTTTTCACTTCATAGCCACTCTGTGGAATAGCACCAATGCCTCTCCAGACTCTACTTTGCACTTCAAAGACTTGGTCTATCATGTTGATCGCATGTGTATTTCCTTCAGCTTTCACAACTCGACTGTATTGATTTTCTAAAAGGTGAGTTCCATTTTCAAGTTGAGTGACAGTCATTAATATACCTTGCAATAAATCTATTGGTTCAAAACCAGTAACTACGATAGGGATGCTGTATGTGTCAACAAGTGGTTGATATTCAGATATTCCCATGATCGTGCATACATGTCCGGCAGCTAAGAAGCCATCGATGTGACTTTCTTCATCATTCATCACTGCTTCAATTGCTGGAGGTACAAGGACATGCGATGTTAGAATCGAATAATTTTTAACTCCCTGTGCATGAGCTTGTACAACCGACATTGCATTTGCTGGAGCTGTTGTTTCAAATCCTACAGCGAAGAATACAACTTCTTGTTCAGGATTAGCCTGAGCAATTTGTACAGCCTCAATAGGTGAATATAAAATTCGAATGTCAGCCCCTTTCGCTTTAGAATCTAATAAGCTAGTTTTAGAGCCAGGTACACGAAGCATGTCTCCAAAAGAACAGAGTATCACATTTTTTTCTTCTGCTAAGTAAATAGCTTTATCAATCAATTCTATTGGTGTAACGCAAACAGGGCAACCTGGTCCATGAATCATATTGACCGCAGCTGGGAGTAAATCGATGATGCCATTTTTTACGAGGCTGTGTGTTTGTCCTCCGCAAACTTCCATAATGTTCCACGGTTTGGTGACAACACGTTGTATTTCACTTAGAAGTTTTTGAGCTAGATCTCCATCTCTATATTCTGACATAAATTTCATAGAGCCAATTTGCGTATCCTTCAATTTAGTTCTTTTCCATCAGTTTCTGCGACATCTGGAAATAAATATATTGTCCATATGAAATGTTCTCATCGTTGGGAGACAAATCGTGATGAAAATATAATGTGTAGTCCTTTGCGCACTTGTAGTGGATGACATCTACAAGTAAACTGTTTTGAAAAACCCCACCACTAA
Organism: uncultured Saprospiraceae bacterium; assembly: GCA_937997635.1. Lineage (GTDB taxonomy): Bacteria > Bacteroidota > Bacteroidia > Chitinophagales > Saprospiraceae > CALFUK01. The sequence continues at coordinate 5,314 of CALLFA010000029.1, forward strand.
ATGCGAGTGAGTAACAGGCTTCTTTTGTTGCAACATCTGTAATCCATTTGACCAGGCTCATATGGAATTTTGCTGCTATCAGTCCATTCGACTTTTCCTTTCTTATGTCCGTAATCATTTGAATTAAAAGATATTTTGCGATTCCGTTACTACCATTTTTATAATTCAGACTATAAGGTTCGACAGAGTCAAATCCATGCAAATCCGTGTGTTGTCTGGCAACGGTTTCTAGTTGCATTGCAGCTTCACCCTCATAGCTTTGTTTGTCTATGAGACCTAGAACGGACGCGGCAGCATCAAAGAGTCTTCCCATACTTGATGTTTGCAGCACATTGTCTTTTTTTATTAAGGCAGTGTATATCCGCCATTCTTCATCAGTAAACTTATGTTGGATAAAAGTCGTCCCAGCCTCTTCTCCATATAATATTGCTAGTGAAGAAATCCTTGGTTCTAAAGCCATTTTATCTTGCAAGAAATGAGGGTAATAATTGAGGTGACCACATCTCTTCATTGAGTAATCTTTGTAAATGAAATATTCACTTCCCCAAATCATTCCATCCTCTCCAAGGCCTGTACCGTCCCAAATAACGCCTAGTATTTGATTGCTAGAATCCAAAAGATTATGTTCACCTAATATAGCAGCGAAGTGCGCTTTGTGATGTTGAATTTTTGTTATCGGTGCATTGAATTTTTGGGCAAGCTGTGTTCCTAATTGTTGCGTAAAATATTTAGGATGGGTGTCTGTGCAAATATAGCTTGGTTGAGTTTGAAGCAAATCAAGAAACTTAGATAAAGTAGTTGTATAGTGTTCTTGTGATTCAATACTTCCAAGTTTGCCGATGTATTGGCTGATATAAATGTTGCCTAGGTGTGAAATGGTAAAAGTACTTTTCAATTCTGCTCCTAGACAAAGAATCGATTCCTGATCATTCGGCGAGTAACCCTTTAAACAGTTTGGTGCCATCCCCCTTGATCGGCGAAGGACAATTTTCTGATTTGATGATGGGGTATAGGCGATGACGCTATCATCCTGAGGCATGAGGATGTCTCTGTTATTTAATAATACATAGTCTGCAATTGATGTGAGGTTTTCTATTGCATCTGCATTCTTGTAGGTGATAGGCAAGTTGGTTGTGTTTCCGCTCGTAGCTACAATTGGTTGCTTAAATGTACGAAGTAGTATTTCGAAAATTGGAGCATACGGAATCATAAGACCAATTGTATCTAAGTCTTCAGCAACATATGAAAAGTCATCGTTGATTAATTGTTTTGGGCAGAGGACAATTGGAGATATATGATCAGATAGTGCAGTATAGATGGAAGTGTTTTTGAGAGAAGGGTAGTCATCAAGACTTGGAATCATTACAGCAAAAGGTTTTGTAGGTCTGTGTTTCCTTGCTCTCAATTTTTGTATGGCGACTGCATTGTTGGCACCACAAGTCAATAGAAAACCACCAATGCCTTTGATAGCAATTATTTTTCCTTCACGCCAAAGTGTTGGTATAAGATTTATAATTCCAGCTGTATCTGTATGGATTGTCTGTTTATTACTATCCACCAATTGCAATTGAATCCCACATTTGGGACACGAGATGGTTTGTGCATGAAATCGCCTATCATTTTGATCAGCATATTCATGGGCACATGTCTCGCACAGAATAAAGGAATTCATTGCCGTATGCTCTCTTTCAAAAGGTAAGTGCCGTGCAATAGAATATCTAGGTCCGCATTGTGTGCATGAAATGAAAGGATAGTCATTTCTCCTGCTGTGGATCAAGTCATGTTTACAATCTGCACATAAAGCGAAGTCAGGTGTTATGGCGACTTGCGAACTAGATTTAGTTGATTGTTTAATAATGCTAAAATGATCATATGCTTTGAAGTCGACTTGCTTTAATTCGCTTGAAGTAATAATAGAAAGTGTAGGCGCTGTCTGTAAAATTTTAGACACAAATACATCTGCTTTTTCCTTTGTGCTTGTAAAGTTTATATGTACACCACTAGGGTCATTGTTTACATCACCATTGATTCCTAAAAATTGTGCAAGCCTATAGATGAAAGGCCTAAATCCAATGCCTTGTACTTGTCCAGTGATATGAAAATGCCACGTTTTATCTTCCATGCTAATAACTGAGTACGTAATTTATCACTTAAGTGTATGTTACCTTCAGATTAGCCAATAAGGTAGGTGTTTTGAAAAATAGACTTTACTGATTTCACTTTTTTTAATAAAATCTTTCAGTGTGGGACACGTAATTCACTGTTTTGATTACACCTGCCCAAGTCTTAAGTTTTACATTGAAGACACAGTCTTCAGAGAACGAGTAGATGAAGTCGTGTTTATTTATTTTGTATGTCCCTAGTCCCTAGCAGCAAACCCCTAGTCCCTAGCAGCAAACCCCTAGTCTCTAGCAGCTAGTACCTAGTCCCTGACAGCTAGTCCCTATTCCCTAACAGCTAAAACCTAGCACCTCCCTTAAGCCACCACAGCAACACTAGTCACCCCACACTCATGTTGCGCACAACAAATCTGACATGCAACCAATGAAGAACTTAATAAGAACAAAATACTGTGCAAATTCCAATTCCATTTCTTAGAAGTCATGATGTTTTTTGCTGTAAATAAGCCTGAGACACAGAATATGGCAGCCCAAAAAATGCCTGTAAAGTAGACCACATCCATAGAGATTTGAATGTTACTTAATGTGGTGTCGTAGAAATCTTTGGAATATTCAAGACGTACTGTGGAGATTAAGAAAAGTGTAGCAAAATAAAGCGTCGTAAAAAGTGAATAGCCCTGTAAAGGGTTTAACGATAATTTGTTCACGATATTCGAGTTTTAGTTAATGTCTAACTTTTCCTTATACGCTTTGATTTTGATAACAAACGCCTTAAGAATTGTATAAATTGTTAGAGCTAGACAATTTTTTGTTGCACATACGCTATAATGCCAGATAAATCGTCCGCTCTGAGTAATTGCCAGTTTTCTTTTTTCCGATACCAAGTCAGTTGTCTTTTGGCATATCTTCTCGTTTGTTGCTTGATCAAAGAGATCGCTTCTTCCTTCGATATATGCCCATCGAAATACTTGAAAAATTCTGTGTATCCAACTGTTTGCAAGGCTTGAACATCTTTGAATGGGTAAAAAGTTCTGGCTTCATGCTCAAGTCCAGCTACAATCATGTTGTCTACTCGTTTGTTTATTCTGTCATACAATTCCTCGCGATCACGTTCTAATTGTACCAATATTGACTGAAACGGGCGAGAAATCGATGATTTACCTAAATAACTTGAGTAAGGATGTCCATGGGCTCTGTACACGGATAGAGCTCTTATCAATCGACGAGAATTTTCTTTGTCTACTTTTTTATAATAATCTGGATCACAGTGTTGAAGTAGCTCTTGCAAATGAGCAATGCCCTTTATGTCAAGTTCTTTGTTTAAATCTGAGACAATTTGGTCTGGAACATCAGGAATCGAATCAAAACCTTCTAAAACTGCCTGTATGTATAATCCAGTCCCACCACTCATCACGACGACATCATTGGATTGAAACAATTGTTCCAAGAGTGTCATGCTTTGTTGTTCGTAGTCCGACGCCGTAAATGAATCATGTATCGAACAGTGATTCACAAAATGATGAGTGACTTCATTTAGTTCTTGTTCTGAAGGCTTTGCAACACCAATATTGAGTTCTTTATAGACTTGTCTGCTGTCAGCATTGAGGATGCAAGTATTGAACTGTTTTGCTATATCTATTGAAATAGCTGTTTTTCCTACAGCAGTGGGACCAGCAATAACAACAAGATATGGACTGTGTTTTAACATCTATGGCTCAAAAGTAAAAAGCTTTAGGCATCAATATTCATTCATCTTAACTATTTTGCATCCATATGTTGTATTGGTTAGCATGGGGCATTGTGAAATTTGCATTGAAATTTTCCTTTAGGAAAATTGAAGTAAGAGGTATGGAAGATCTCCCTAAAGAAACCCCGGTTATTTTCACAAGCAATCATCCCGTTGGGTTTATGGAGCCGTTAGTGATAGCAACGCATATTTCAAGATCATTGCATTATCTCGCTCGTGGAGATTATTTTAAAAATCCTATTTCTCGTTGGTTGTTGAACCAAATTCATATACTGCCTATCTATCGGTTTAGAGATGGGTTTAGCGATATGCGTAATAATGAGCAAGCCATGCAAAATGCAATAGATTTACTGAAATCAGGGATAAGTTTTCTGGTGTTCGTTGAAGGGAGTACCAAGTTGCAATATTCGTTTCGACCAATTCAAAAAGGTGTTTCGCGCATTGTACATCAAATGTTAGAAGAAAATCCAAACGCAAATATCGCTGTTGTTCCGATTGGATTTTCTGATTCTGATATGAAGAAGTTGGGCAGTAATGTTTTTGTCAACATCGCTAAACCAATATTCCCACATGAGCTGTATCGATCTGCGCCCTCCAAACCAATTTTCTTGAAACAGATGACTGCTCAGATCAGAGACAGTAGCCATGAACAAGTGCCTCAATTGAATACCCCTGAGGATGAAGAATTGCTTCAAAATTTCGCCTCCATATTACCTGTTAAAGATCAATTGTTCCAAAATCTGAAAACTGCTGCGAACCATCTAAACAAGATGCAAGAAGCTGAAAAGAAAAGTCTTCATGATGCTATCATTTCTTTAAAACAAAAATTAGGCAAGGCATCAAATGATACGACTGCCTTATTTGAATCTTTTTCGATTGTAAAAATAGTAATCTTACTATTGGGTGCTATTCCTGCTATTCTTGGCAGAGCGTTTCATCTGCTTCCCATATGGATTGCAAAGACTTTCGCAAATAGAACGATCCAGAAAACGGAATTCTATATGGTGACTACATTTGTCGTTCGGTTTGTATCAGTTGGTTTTTTGTATGCTGTTGCTTTCATACTTATGAAGTTATGTGGGGTTGGTCATGCATTCTTTATTCTTCTCGGCATAGCACTATTGGGTGTCTATGCCATTTACTATGTACAAGAAGTAAGAACAACAATAAATCACTTCCGATTAAGAGGGAAAAAAGAAACGCTCAAAAAAGAGTATTTTAGGATTTCAAATCAAATGCTTAAATAATATGAGAGCTCTATTGTTAAGTTTTATTTCATTAATTCTACTAGCCTGCACGAGTCAAGAAAAGAAGGCATCAGTCATGGCAGCCTCTAAAGAAAAAGCACCATACGCAATTGTTATTCATGGTGGTGCAGGGACTATTTTGAAGAAAAATATGACCGATGAAAGAGAGACACAATACATAGCAGCTCTAAACGAAGCACTTGATGTTGGCGAAGGAATTCTCAAAAATGGGGGTACTGCAATCGATGCTGTCGAACAAACCATATGGCTACTAGAAGATTCGCCATTGTTTAATGCAGGCAAAGGAGCAGTATTCACCAATGAGGGTGAAAATGAATTGGATGCTTCTATTATGTCTGGTAATGATCAAAATGCTGGTTCGGTTGGTGGTGTACAAACGGTCCGACATCCGATTTCAGCTGCCCGTGCTGTATTAGAAAAATCAGATCATGTATTATTGACAAGTAAAGGCGCTGATCAGTTTGCCAAAGAACAAGGATTAGAGATTGTAGACTCTTCTTATTTCAAAACAGAAAGAAGATGGAATTCACTGCAAAGAATTTTGGAAGAAGAAGCCAAGGATAAAAGAGTATTATCTGAATTAAGTGAAAATAAGCATGGTACGGTTGGTTGCGTTGCCCTTGATAACCAAGGCAATATTGTGGCTGGAACCTCTACAGGTGGAATGACAAATAAGCGATACAACAGATTTGGAGATGTACCGATTATAGGTGCTGGGACTTACGCTGACAACAATACCTGTGGCGTGTCATGTACAGGTCATGGTGAATATTTTATCCGTTATGCTGTCGCACATGATGTCTCTGCCAGAATGGAGTATTTAGAAGAAAGTCTGTCCGATGCAGCTAACCATGTGGTCAATAAAAAGCTGGTTGATAAAGGTGGTAGTGGTGGACTCATTGCTGTTGATGCTTATGGTAATGTCGCTATGCCATTTAATTCTGCGGGTATGTATCGCGGTTACGCGAAGCCTAATGAACGGGTAGTTAAGATTTATGAAGACTAATAAGGTACCGTCGAATTTATTCGAAGATAAAAGCAACAACAATTCATCGAATGAATTCGACGGTACTCAAACTACATTGTCGAATAAAAACTAAGCAAGGCATTCCAATCTTGATCGGATTTTAGTTTGTTTTTGTGCTTTTTGCAATAGCTTTTGAGTTCTTTTTTATTTCCGATTACTGCAGTTACAGCATCAAGTTTTCCTTTCACTTGATGGAGCTCGCCGCCATAATTAAGTAGGTATTCGGTTTTGTGAGCAAAGCGCTTTGTCGTGAATGTTTTTCCTGGAGCCTCCGTTTTATTTTTAGATTGAGTAACACGAAATTTTTTATAAAATTTGATCTCATCGGAAGCGAATATTTCCTGTACGTAAGTACCTTTCATATTTGATTCTGGTGAGGGAACGAGTATGATATCACCAGTATCGTTTTTCTTTTTACTTACTTGTGTGATGACAACTTTGGGATAATAGTCTTCATCGAGGATGGTTATTCGATTGCCTTTTTTGACTTCAACTCCGTGCTCATAGGCATTGTAATTGACCAACGCATCTTGTATCATCTCACCATCGATATCGTAAATAACAGCTGTAGAAAAATCATCCAGAATGTATGGATTCCCTTTGATGCCATTGTATCGATTTTCATCAATTAAGGTACTGTTGGTGCTGAATGTTTGAGCTTGAATGGAAATTGACAGCACTAATAGATAAAGTATGAGTCCTGATTTCATGTTAAGTATGTTGTTTCGAATGCTATAACGTCTACATTCTCATTAAAATTTCAATTGATTCAATTACCTTTGGATAAAATATTTTATCATTATATAAGTATTTGATAATTAGTAATTTACATGAATCAATTAATTCTTAAATCTGCATTACCACATCTTATTGCGCTATTGAGTTTTATAGCAGTGTCCGTTATCTACTTCTATCCACAATTGGAAGGCAAAGGCATTCGCTCTGGCGATACAATTTTATTTAAAGGAATGGCTCAAGAATCGGTTGAGTATAAAAAAGAAACAGGGGAGACTGCTCTGTGGACCAATAGTATGTTTGGAGGAATGCCGACGTATCAGATTTCTGCTCCTACGCCCAATAATGTGTTTAAGCAAATCCAGCGAGTGTTGTACTTGGGATTTTCCAGACCGATAGGCTATTTCATTTTTGGAAGTATCTCATTTTATTTAATGATGATACTCATGAGAATTAATCCATGGCTGAGTATTCCTATGTCCATTGGGTTCAGTTTTATGACGAATCATGTTGTCTTATTTGAGGCAGGTCATATGACAAAGATAGTAGCCGTCATGTCTAGCCCGTTAATCGTTGGCGGTCTCTATACGATGTTTCGAGATCGTGTCATGATCGGTGGCTTAGCCTTCACTCTTGGACTTGGGCTGAATATAGCGGCCAATCATATTCAGATGACATATTATTTGGCCATTTTATTAGCTATTTACTTTTTAATTGAAGCTATTCAATTGTTTAAAAATGGCAATAAACAATTGCTTGGTAAGATTGTCGCTGCTAGTGCATTAGGCTGTATTATTGCTTTAGGTGCCTCTGCATCCAAAATGCTTCCAACATTAGAATATTCAGAAGACACCATGAGAGGTGCACCTATTCTTGCTCAGACTGGTACGCCTACGTCTAGCAGTGAAACGGATGGGTTAGACTTTAACTATGCTATGGTCTGGTCAAATGGCTTTTTGGATTTATTTTCATCTTTCATTCCAGGTGTTGTAGGCGGAGGGTCTAATGAGAAAATATCCTCCGACTCCGAATTTGCTAAGGGAGTAAGAAAGTTAGGGAGTCGTACTGATGTTGGACCCTTATATTGGGGAGGTTTACCTGGTACGAGTGGACCAGTTTATTTTGGGATGATATTCTTCTTCCTTACGGTCTTTGGCTTTTTTGCTTTCAAAGGGCCAATCAAGTGGGGAATATTAATTGCGGTATTTCTGACTCTATTATTGTCCATGGGTAAAAATTTAGAAGGCCTAAATAAATTTATTTTCGACTACTTGCCACTGTACAACAAATTCAGAACACCCAATTCTGTGTTAAGTGTTACGGCTGTGTTGATGCCGATTCTGGGTGCGCTTACTTTACAATCACTTTTCAATACTGATGATAAAAATAGGTACGTAAAACCACTACTGATTGCTTCAAGTATTATGGGAGTTATCTGTTTGTTTTTTGCAATTATTGGGCCTGGTTTTTTTGATTTTACTGGGAAGGGAGATTCGAATTTTGCAGGTTCAGGTTTGGACTCAGCATTGGTATCTGATCGTAAATCTTTAATGCGGATGGATTCTTTCCGTTCCTTTTTATTGATGGCATTAACAGCAGGAGCCATTTATTTATACATTAAAAACAAATTGTCTATAACCATATTGATTGGAGTTGTGGCTGTGTTAATCTTATTTGACCATATTGGAATTGCAAGAAGATATCTAGACTCTAATTCATTTTTACAAAAAGCTAGAATCAGTGCGGAATTTACGCCAAGGCCTGTAGACACCCAATTGCTGGCTGATCCAGATCCTCATTTTCGAGTTTTTGATCAAACCATAGATGTTTTCAGCGATTCTCGCAGTTCTTATTTTCATAAAACCATTGGTGGCGGGCATGCAGCTAAGTTACAGAGGATCGAAGATCTTATAAAAAAACATATATCTCAAGGGAATCTAAAGGTGTTCAATATGTTGAATACGAAATATTTTATTCAACCTGGAGAAGGCGATAAAGCTACGGCAAGTGTAAATCCCGGAGCTTTGGGCAATGCTTGGTTTGTCAATTCCATTAAAATGGTAAATAACGCCAATGAAGAGATTGACGCGCTCAGTAGTTTTGATCCAGAAAATGAAGCAATCGTCCATCAAGAATTTGCATCTTATGTAAATGGGTTAAACCCATCAAAGAATGGCAGCATACATTTATTAGAATACTCTCCAAATGAATTGAGCTACGAGAGTAAGACCTCGAGTGAACAATTCGCTGTTTTCTCAGAAATGTGGTATGGACCTAATAAAGGATGGAAAGCGTACATAGATGGTGAACCTGTTGATCACATTAGAGTAAATTATGGTCTTAGAGGGCTTCGAATCCCAGCTGGCAATCATCGTGTGAATTTTATCTTTGATCCAGCTGTGTATAAGACTGGAAAAATAATATCATTGATCAGTTCCCTCTTGTTTCTGCTAGCCGCATTTGCTGTAATTGGATTTTGGTTCAAAAATAGATCGCTAAATTCAAGCCTTGACCAAAACATAGTTACTGAAAAGCCAACAGCAACAGTTCAAGATAAAACACCGATTAAGAAAACAACCACTATAAAGAAAAGTAAAAAAAGCACTAACAAGCGAAAGAAAGATTCTCAATAAAAGTTGATGAAACGATTTGGATTGATTGGTGCAGCAGGTTATGTAGCGCCAAGACACATGCAGGCCATAAAGGACACGAATGGGACATTGGTTGCAGCGATGGATAAGTTTGATTCTGTTGGGATCATTGATCGGTATTTTCCAAACGCAGCTTTCTTCACAGAGTTTGAGCGATTTGACAGACATTTAGAGAAACAAAAACGACTTGGAACAGGCATTGACTATTTAAGTATCTGTACACCTAACTATCTGCACGATGCACACATTCGATTTGGCCTCCGCAGTGGGGTTGATGTGATTTGCGAAAAGCCATTGGTTCTTAATCCATGGAATGCAAACGCATTGTTAGACCTCGAACAAGAATCCAAGCAACGTGTCTTTTGTATCCTTCAGTTGCGATTGCATGATGAAGTCATGCGCCTAAAGAAAATAGTAGAAGAGCTTCCAGATACGGAAAAACATGAAGTTGAGTTGACCTATATAACACCTAGAGGCAATTGGTATTACACCAGTTGGAAAGGAGATGAATCTAAGTCAGGGGGTATAGCCACAAATATTGGTATACACTTTTTCGACATGTTATTGTGGCTCTATGGTGAATTGGAAGAAAATTTCGTCAACGTGTATACGCACGACAGAGCAGCTGGTATCCTAAAATTTGAAAAAGCGAATGTCAAATGGTTTTTAAGTATCAACGATGATACATTCCCAACAAAAGCAAAGACGGCTGATCAACGAACATATAGATTCTTAAAGTTAGGAAATCAGACTTTTGATTTTAGTGAGGGATTTGATGATCTACATACGAAGAGCTATGAAGCAATATTAGATGGTAAAGGATTTGGTATTCAAGATGCAATGCCATCGATTGATGTTGTCCATAACATCAGAACAAAAGAAATAACGCCAAGCTCAGAAGAGAGTCATCCATTAGCGCACTTGTCATTGTCCAAGCATCCATTTTCTTAAAAGCATTGTTTGCGATGAACGTTTGCACTGCAGAGCCATATCAATTCGCATTTTATGAAAAAAAGGCAATTATCTCACCGACAATTCTTTCTTGTATGTCCATGGTCATTTCCGTATGCATAGGCAAAGAGAGCACACGTTTACATAAGACTTCCGCGTGCTCGTGTTCAACTGTTTGATAATCCGAAAATACTGGTTGCTTGTATAAAGGAAGAGGGTAGTAAACAGCTGAAGCAATACCTACACTAGCCAAATGGTTTTGTAGTTCATCTCTATGCCCGTTCAATATGTGTAAGGTGTATTGATGATAGACGTGGTCAGACCAGGAAACGCCTTGGGGTACATTGACTGATGTTATATCTGACAGTAATTCGTCATACCGAAGTGCAGCTTCTTGTCTTTTCTGAATAAAAGATTCAAGATGACGCAATTTAACATTCAGGACAGCTGCTTGGATAGCATCTAATCTAGAATTACATCCAACCAGATCATGGTGATACTTTTTCTTTTGACCGTGCTTCGCAATCATTCTCATTTTGTTTGCAAGTTGTTCATCATCTGTCATGATAGCGCCACCATCACCAAAGCAACCTAGATTTTTTGTAGGAAAAAATGACGTGCATCCAATATGGCCGATGGTGCCAGTTTTTTTAGTGGTCTCATTTTCGAAATGATAATTGGCACCAATAGATTGAGCATTATCTTCAATGACATGCAATTGATGCTTTTTGGCAATGAACATTATCTCTTCCATTGGAGAGCTTTGGCCAAACAGATGTACAGGTACTATTGCTTTTGTTTTCGTTGTAATGGCTTCTTCAATCGCTTTAGCTGTGCAGTTGTAATGTTTCTCATCAACATCAATCATGACAGGTGTAAGTCCGAGTAATGCAACCACTTCTGCGGTAGATATGTAGTTAAAACTAGGTATTATGACTTCATCTCCTCTGGTTAAGTCCAAACTCATTAATGCAATTTGAATGGCATCTGTTCCATTTGCACAAGAGATAACGTGCTTGCTGCCTAGATAATCAGCTAGAGATATTTCAAATTGTCTAACAACATCTCCACCTATAAATTGACTTGAATCTAAGACATCTTGAATGGCAGTGTCTATCTCATTTTTCAAACGAGCGTACTGGCTATTTAAGTCGACCATTGGTATTTTATTCATGGTCGATTTTATTTTTTGTCAGTTCTTTCATGATTGCTTCACCAGTAAGCCAATCTAAAGGTTCGTCCAATTCAAGTGCAGTATGTTCGGGCATTTCGTATACGCCAATTTTTCCACTAAGCCGATTTTTAGATTTTATAATCTGTGATGCAGTGCTTAAATAAATTGCTCCATTTTCTTGCAAAGTCCCTTTGAATTCTTGTCTTCTAGGTCTATTCTGATGGTCATAATTTTTGCTAGTACCATCTTGATTCCAATAAAAATGTTTGACCCTGACGCACGATAAGACTGATTCATAAGCCTCCTTGTTTTTTATTTCTATAGCTTCTTCAATGTGTTTGCTAGTCGTAAAAGGAGATGTCGCTTGTAATAAAACAATGTCTGTAGATGGTGCAATTTTTTCATTTTCTAAATATTCTAATAATACTTGTTCCGTAGAGGCATGATCAGATGCACTATCAGGCGATCGATCATAAATGTTCAATTTAGAAAAGTCAAAGCTTAGACTTACTTCTTTTATTGAATCACTATCCGTGGCGAGTACAATCTGATCAATATTTCCACAATCTTGTGCTGCCTTTAATACCCAATAAATCAGAGGATGGCCACCAAATGACTTTATGTTTTTAAGGGGAATGGATTTACTTCCTCCTCTTGCTGGTATGAAAGCAATCGTCATGTGATGGAACGTAAATTTTCTTTCTTAGTTAATTCGCCTTGTAAAAGCTTTCGAGGACCATACCCACCCAATGCTTTTTCAATAGCTCTGATCCCTTTCACGAGTTTTATCATACCGATTGGCTCTACCGAGGACAACTGATCTGATCCCCACATAGTTCTATCCAATGTGATGTGTCTTTCGATCCATTTAACGCCCATTGGCACCGTTGCAAATGTTGTGGTTAAGCCATATTCGTGTCCACTGTATCCCACGTCTAAGTTGTATGTGTCTATTAACCAACGGATGTAGTCTAAATTTAAATTTTCCACTGGTGATGGATACGTTGAATTCGTGTGCATGACTACATCAGGCTGGGCAATTTCTATCGCAGTTTTAATCTCTTCTTCCGTTGACATGCCTGTCGATAAAATAAGCGTATCAAATAATTGTCGTGACCGAGTTAGCAAGTCGTGATTCGTCAGTTGGGCAGACGGTATTTTAGCAATGGAAACAAAGTCTGAGATTAATTCCGCTGACGGAATATCCCATACAGAAGCAAACCATTTGATACCACGTTGTGTACAATAAGAGTTGATTTCGTCGTAATCTTCTTTAGAAAATTCAAGTTTGTGTTTGTATGCTAAATACGAAATTTTACCCCACGGCGTGTCTTTTATTTCTGCTTTTTTTTGTTCTGGCACACATATGTCTGGTGTCCTTTTTTGAAATTTAACATAATCAAACTTAGCGACAACAGCTTCATCTATCAACTGCTTTGCCAGTTGTAGACTCCCATTGTGATTGATGCCGATTTCAGCTATTATGTTAATAGAATTCATTAGTTAAATTTGGGCGTACTGGATGTTTTTGTCAGAAACCCCATACTCAATAGTAACGCTTTTTTGTTTACACAAAGTTTGTATCAATACCGATACCATAAAACGAATATACTAACATGATGCTTGACTTCGATTAATTTTATTAATAAGCGAGTTTATCAGTATGCTTGATTGCCCTACAATAATTATATAAATTTCAATAAATATTGAAAATTAGAAAATTATTGTATATTTGAACTATGGATTACAAAGAAGGTAGAGCAAGAATCATAGATGCATGGGGCCAATTAGGCACAAATTGGGGAATCAGCAGAACGATGGCCCAGATACACGCACTACTGATGCTAGCTCCCGAACCAATGACAACAGATGATATTATAGCAGAATTACAGATATCTAGAGGGAATGTGAGCATGAGCCTTAGAAGTCTCATCGACTGGGGAATAGTAAGAAAAGTCTACAAGCCTGGCCAGCGCAAGGAACTATACGAGAGCGAAAAGGATGTCTGGGAGTTGGCAACACAAGTAGCAAAAGAAAGAAGAAGAAGAGAATTAGATCCCATAATTCGTGTATTAGAAGATGTCCAAGGGATAGAAGACAATACAGTCATGAAATCTAAAGTCACCGAGATGAATAAGATGACTAAGCAATTGCTCAAGTTCTCAAAGCAGTCTGATAAGCTATTGTCTTTATTTATCAAATCTGAAGAGAATTGGTTTTTTGGAAAAGTACTGAAACTCCTGAAGTGAGTTTTTTTGAATATATATTTCAATAAATTTTGAAAATACAGAAAACATGAAACAATCAATAGGACTTACATACAATTCACTCCATAGAGAAATACTTACTTTTTTTGTTGCTTTAGTGTGGTTGGTTAATGGGCTATACTGCAAAATTCTGAATCTAGTGCCTAGACACCAAGAGATCGTAGGGCATATATTGGGTATGGAATATGCGCACACACTAACCCTACTTATAGGAATCTCCGAAATCATCATGGCTGTATGGATTCTATTGCGAATACATCCTAAATACTGTGCGGTATTCCAAATTGTAATTGTGATAACGATGAATATAATTGAAAACATGTTAGTACCAGATTTGCTTCTATGGGGTAGATTGAATTTGATCTTTGCAATCGCCTTCACAAGTATAGTCTGGTACAACGAATTCAAATTGAATAACATTAATAACTAATTATGATGACTTTAAAAAATCATCCCTTTGCTGTAGAAGCCTTTTTTGAAAATTCTACAGTTTTGACTTTTGCTGTACCGAAAAAGGAGTTAGAGCAATATATTCCGGAATGTCTAGAATTGGATACTTATCAAGACAAATGGGCTTTTATTGCCATTGCTCTTGTGCAAACCAAACACCTAAGGCCAAAAGGGTTTCCTAAGACTATGGGTAATAATTTTGGCAATGACTTACTTGTGAGACCATGAAAAAAATATTTTATTTTCTGTTTAGTTTATTAAGAACATTCCTTAATTCATTAAGTAACTCTTTTGGACAAGCTTCAATCATTTTGTACTCATCTTTAGTTGATAGGGTTATCTCTGGCAACTTTATTCCCTTTTTTCTACACTCTTCAATTGATTCATTTGCATTATGCAAATTTCTTCTAAAAAAGTCTTTAAATGCCTCCTCATTAATCAAGTGCTCTTCAGCTCTTATTGAGTATAAGACCGTCCAAAGGTATAGCAAAGCAGCACCTGCAATATCTCCAGACCTAGTATTAAGAAATGCTGTGTGCTCAGTAAAAGTAGATAGGTTTACGTTTATTTTTCTTCGTAGTGTAATAAGTTCTAATTCATGTCCATTATAGTTGTCCCTAGCCTCATTCTTAAAAGCGATAAAATCACTTCTGACAGTCTCGACACTTCTGTCGAATTGAAGCCTAAGGAGAAACGCAGAAGCGATTGCAACAGCAGCAAAAAGCAAAGTAGAGTACCAAATAAAGATTTCAATATTCCCTTGAGCGAAATCTACCATGAACTTAAACTCATCCGTTACCTTAACCCCATCATGTATTTGAAGGTAATTTTCAATTGTATTTACTCTATGCAGTATAAGGCCATATATGGCAAGTATCCCAGCGAGAATACAACTAAAGATAGGAACAAGGAGTGAGTCGATGTTTTTCATATTTTGATCTTTTATTTTAAGTTGAAATCTAATGAAAAATGTTAAAAATATAGGCAATAACCTATAAATACTTGCAATATAATAGGCAAATGCCTATATTTGTATTATGAAGCAATTCGATACAATACGCAACTTTGATAGTTTATACGAGTTAATCATACATTTTGATAGTGAGGCAAAATGCGAAGAACACCTAGCAACTTTAAGATGGAACGGAGAACCAAAATGCCCTTCATGCGAATCTAAAAGAATTGGATTATTACAAGGTAAAAGAAAGCAGTATAAGTGCTATGGCTGCAAGCGAAAGTTCAGCGTTAAAACAGGCTCAATATTCCAAGACTCAAAGCTCCCATTACTAAAATGGTTCGTTGCTATCTATTTGTTTACTTCACACAAAAGAGGCGTTAGCAGTCACCAAATGGCAAAGGATGTAAAAGTGAGCCAAAAGACAGCTTGGTTTATGCTTCACAGAATCAGAGTAATATTCGAGCAAGAAACACCAAGTTTTGATAAGCCTGTGGAAATTGACGAAACTTATGTTGGCGGCAAGGAAAAGAATAAGCACACGAATAAAAGAACTGCAAATTCTCAAGGTAGATCAACGAAAACAAAGACTCCTGTATTAGGTATTATTGAGCGTGACGGCAAAGTATTTGCTATTCCAGTAAAGAATACAAGCAGTGCAACTTTAAAGCCTATAATCGAATCCGCAGTAGAAAAAGGAACAACTGTTTATACTGACGAATGGGTATCTTATGGGTCTTTAGATAAGGTCTACGAGCGATACGTAATTAAGCATTCAGCAGGTGAATATGTGAACGGTCACATCCACACAAACGGAATAGAAAACTTTTGGTCGCATTTCAAAAGAACGATTGTAGGCACTTACTTTCATATGTCTGACTGGCATTTAGACGCTTACGTAGATGAGTCTGCATTTAGATATAATCAAAGAAATTTAAGCGAAGGTTCACGATTCGACGTAACTTTGGCTAACTCAAATAAAACATTAAGTTGGAATGAACTTGTCCAAAAAAGAAAGAATAGAGCTTGAAAAAAAGAGTGGTATTAGAATTCCAGAAAAGGATGTAAGATTGGAAGGTGGTATTAATAGCCACCTTCTAAAGGCTATGAACCACGAACACCAAGTAAAGCCGATTAAGGAAATTAAAAAAGAACTAGGCTTGAAGGATGCTGACTTAGCAACTATGTTTGGCTATGCTAATGCAAATAGCTTTAGAACGTCAAAGGCTAAGAAGAAAATGCAGACGGGTCTGGAGTTGTTTTATCACATGATTACACACAAGTAATCGAACAACATATGTTAAAATTTCATATATCAAAATAATTTACATATATTTGATTTGCTATAAAAATTGGTGATAACTACCTCTTTGGTTTTTGTTGTCGTCCTTGTCTCTTTTGTTATTAAAACAAGGAAAAATTAAGCCCAGTTTTAAACTGGGCTTTTTTTGACAGAACAGCCAATACGTCTTTTATGCTTAAAAAATAACCAATAGGTTATCTCCTTGAGCATTTATGCTGAAAAGGTGATTTTATCACTTAAACCCCAATAAAATGGGATTAATTTTTATAGCAATTAACGCCTTTTGCAGTGCGTTTAGGTTGTTACTGGACATCCGAGATAGGTTTGCGTCTAAAGAGGATGAAAAGGAAGCACCTTGAAACTGCATTTCTAATTTCTAGAAATTAGAAATCGGCAATCAATAAACCAAATATATTATAAAAAGACTATTTGGAGTTGGTTGCCTTTTCGTTTACAATTTCCATATAAACAACATAACGTCAAAATTGTTAATCTGCATTTAACAGATGTAGGATTTAACCTATATTTAAAAATGTCGCGCAGACTACAGGTCTCACACGTTAGTCATTGCCTAATTTTAAACTCATCGGCTATAGAGTGTTCGTTCGCTATACAAATGAAAAAGGCAAACGATTAAGAGGCTTATATATTCTCAAGTCAGAAACAGACAAAGCATTGATGAAGGTAATGGGCAATCTGTTTACTCACTATAATTATACGACAACAGATATTTCTATCACTTCAACAGATGGTGTCAAAACCATCAATTCCTTAAACTCAAATTTCGAATTTTCAATAGAAGAAAATAAAGAAGAGCTAGATTTACCAGAAGACTCACCTTTTGATGAGTGGAAACAGGCGAGAAGATTTGCCGGCCCTTTACCATTTACATTTACCTACAACAAAGAGGAAAAATCAGTTTTGATTATTGAAGGTGTACGATCAAACTGGAAGCCTACACCAATTCATGTTTTAGATTATAAGTTTGAGTTTCTTGATTCATTCAGATTCAATGAAATCATACTCGCAAATGCATTCGAAATTACAAACATTCCCTATTACTGGAAAAAAGGAAAATTAGAATTATGGAATTAACACGAAGACCATTTCAAGGCGTATTGAATATTTTAGATTTCAATCGACATTTTTACATTTTTGGCATTGCATTTTTAGTACTTCTAATTGTTCTCGGTATGTTAATCACATTACCTAGCATGATTATTTATCTGATAATAACTGGATTTGCTTACGGCTTATGTATGCCGCTCATAGTCTCTGCTTATGTCTATGACTTTTCAGGGTACTATTCTTTTGATTGGATAGATGAAACGGTTGCTGACAAATCAAAAATTAAAAAGGTGGTGAATATTCATGCTGGTTTTGATGAGACTAGCTATATTTTAAATAGCAAATTACCAGAAGCAGATTTAGCTGTCTATGACTTTTATGACAAAGAAAACCATACCGAGGCGGCAATAATCAGAGCACGAAGAGTCAGTCAACTTTATCCTGGTACAAAAGAAATAACGACAGCTGAAATTCCTTTGCTTGATAATAGTGTTGATATGGTTTATTGTCTGTCTACCATACATGAAATAAGAATGCACAGCGAGAAAGTAGCATTCCTAAAAGAGTGTTTGCGCATATCTAAGACTGATGGCAAATTAATCGTAGTCGAACACTTACGAGATCTCCCCAATTTTTTAGCTTTTACAATCGGCTTTACACACTTTTTTTCTAGGTCCACATGGAAACGAGCATTTACAGAGGCTGGTTATACACATATACGAGAGAAGAAGTTTACACCATTTATGTCAATTTTTGAATGTCATTTATAACTATGGAAGCATTACTCATACAACATGTCAGAATTGTTGGTGGCCTATTGATAGTCTTGGCATTATTACATCTCATTTTCCCAACATATTTCAATTGGAAAAAGGACTTAAAATCCTTATCACTCATCAACAGGCAAATGATGATTGTGCATACGTTCTTTATTGCGCTAATTGTCTTCCTTATGGGACTACTCTTTGTTTATGCTGCACCAGATATTGTCAATTCTCAATTGGGTAAAACAATGTCTCTTGGGATCGCCATTTTCTGGACATGTCGATTGGTAATCCAATTTTTTGGCTACTCTTCTGAATTATGGAGAAATAAAGTATTCGAAACTTATGCACATGTAGGCTTTAGCTTTTTATGGATCTATTTAAGTGTGGTGTTTTGGTGTAATTGGTTGTATTTGCTTTAATTAAAAACTGCCATCGTAATTCCTCAGACGACACAGTCCTCTAAGTGCCAATTTGCGTTAGAACAGAAAGTATCCTGCACAGTAAGCTACACGCCAGGCACTTGTGGGACTGAGTCCCGCAAGCAGTAATATTGTAGCGCAATTTTTGTACAGCGTACTCTCTAGCTCAACAAGGCGTACAACTATGCGTATTCCGATTCAAAATATTGATGTGCTCCACATTAAATACAGAATTGTACTCAGAAGGTTCTTCTAATGTCTCTACAATAAACGCTTTGGAATTTTTCTTAACTGGTGAAAAATAAATGCACGCGGCAACCAACAAGACTAGGCATGCTGCAGAAGAGATATAGCTGTATAGTTTATATCTGTTAGAACGCTTTTTATGCGTGTCCACATCTAACTTTGACTCCAGTCTATCCCAAAGCTGAGGCTTCAATTCTAAGTGTTTCGTATGTTCAGTATGCTGGATTATGTGGTCCAGTTCCTGTTCATTAACTGACATTTAATCTATGTTTTTTTTTGATAATTTCTCTCATTCGCTTCTTTGCTAAGATGAGTTGCGATTTTGAGGTATTGATGCTGATGTCCAATATCTCGGCAATTTCTCTGTGCTTGTATCCTTCAATCACATACATATTGAATACTGTTCGGTATCCCGTCGGCAACAATTCCAATAACTTCAATAATTCTTCATAGGCCAAATCATCTTCTACAGTCACTGGCGTTTCCACTTCAAGATTGTTTATCTCTACTTGTAAGGTGAAATTTACCTTCTTTCTCAACATCATCAGACATTGGTTTACCATCACCTTTCTCATCCACCCTTCGAAATTGCCTTTTCCAGTATATTGATCTATCTTAGAAAAAATGCTGTAAAACCCTTGTACTAAGGCATCTTCGGCATCTGTCTCCGTTTTCATATACCGCTTACAGATACTCAAATACTTTGGCCCATAGGTCTCAAATAACGTTTTCTGACTAATTCTGTCATTTTTTTTGCAACCTGATATGAGTGTAGAGATATTCATTTCATGTATCGATTGTACTTATATGATGTGATAATAACTGATTTTGGTGTGTCGATCAAGAAGAAAGTATAATTTTGTGCATTCAATACGAATATATGCAGCTGAATAATGGTGAATTTCACTTCGCAGGCGGTATTTCTGCGTTAGACTTATGCGAAACTTATGGTTGTCCTCTCTATGTCTATGACTATGATACCATAGAAAGACAGTACAATCGGTTAACCTCGGCTTTTGATGTCAAAAATCTGAGGATCAATTATGCTTGTAAAGCGCTTACCAACATCAATATCTTGAAATTGATGAATTCTCTAGGTGCTGGACTAGATACTGTGTCTATCCAGGAAGTGCGCTTGGGATTACTTGCTGGCTACAAACCGCAAGACATTATTTATACGCCAAACTGTGTGTCTCTAGAAGAGATTACTGAAGCTGTAAAACTCGGCGTCAGAATAAATATTGATAACATCTCCATTCTAGAACAGTTTGGGTCATTGTATCCTCATTATCCAGTGTGTATTCGGATCAATCCTCACATCATGGCTGGAGGCAACTCCAAGATATCTGTGGGTCATATTGATTCAAAGTTTGGGATATCCTTTCACCAGATGCCTCATGTTCTTCGCGTAGTTGAAGCTACTGGCCTAAAGGTAGAAGGCTTGCACATGCATACTGGTTCTGAGATTTTAGATTCTGAGGTGTTCTTGATCGGAGCAGAAATATTGTTCAAACAAGCACATCATTTACCTGATCTGGATTATTTGGATTTTGGTAGTGGCTTTAAAGTGTCTTATAAAAATGATGGTATAGAAACAGATATAGAAGATCTCGGCCAACAGATTTCCAAGCGTTTCAATTTCTTTTGTAAGGAATATGGCCGTGAGTTAACTTTAATGTTTGAGCCAGGTAAATATCTCGTCAGTGAAGCGGGCTATTTTTTCTCCAAAGTGAATGTGGTCAAACAAACAACGTCTACTGTGTTTGCTGGAATTGATTCTGGTTTAAATCACCTGATCAGGCCAATGATGTATGATTCTTATCATTCCATCATCAATATTTCAAAAACAGATGGACGTAAGCGTATCTATACTGTCGTCGGATATATTTGTGAGACAGATACCTTTGGTGTAAACAGGCAGATGCACGAAATCCAAGAAGGAGATATCTTGTGCATCAAAAACGCAGGTGCCTATTGTTTTACCATGGCTTCTAATTACAATTCAAGATTCAGACCGCCAGAAGTACTCATTTATAAAGGTCAGCATCATCTCATCCGAAAGCGGGAGACAATGGACGATCTGTTATACAATCAAGTAGAAGTCGAATTGTTCCAACCAGCATTGCAATCAGGAGAAAATATGCTTGACCGGATGAATGGGCAGAAGGAAACGATCAAACAAGAAAATCGGAATAAAGAAACAGAATGAAGCTTAACTATCTTTTCGTGATTATTGGTTTAAGTGTTCTCTGGTCGAGTTGTAAAGACACTTCTACAACTGCTGCTACGACTAAAGCAATCAAACAAATTAAACAACAGACAATTGTTTTTGATGATGGCTCAGAACAAAGACTGTCGGATAAAGAAATCAAGCAGGTATTCTATTTGGTTAGACATGCAGAAAAGGATACTATTCCTAAAGACAATCCTGGCCTTACGGAACAAGGAGAAGCCAGGTCGGTTGCGATCGCGGATATATTCAGACAGTCAAGAATTGATGAGATTTATTCCACTTTATATATACGAACATTGATGACTGCAGATAGCTTGTCACGATCAAAAGGAATGAAAATATTGCCCTATGAGCCAAAAGATTTAAAGGCATTTGCAGAATCTCTAAAGCAGAAAGACCACATTCAATCTGTAATGATTGTTGGTCATTCTAATACAACACCAACACTTGCTGCTTTTTTAGCTGACAAGGATTCTAAGTTATATCCAAAGCTAGATGAAAGCGTGTACGATAAATTATACATTGTCATTATTCACAAAGACGGCACTTCGGACGTTAATGTTCTTAATTATTTTACTAGTTAGATTATGAGTGAATTAGCCAAACATTTTGAACCTGGATCTATAGAAGATAAGTGGTATGCTTATTGGGAAAACAAAGGATACTTTCATTCGACACCGGATGAAAGAGAGCCGTTTACAATCGTTATCCCGCCGCCTAATGTGACAGGTGTCCTCCACATGGGACATATCTTAAATAATACCATTCAGGATGTTTTAATTCGTAAAGCAAGATTGGATGGGAAGAATGCCTGTTGGGTGCCTGGCACTGATCATGCCTCTATTGCTACTGAAGCTAAAGTGGTAAGAAAACTTAGAGCAGAAGGCATTAAAAAATCTGACTTGACTAGAGATGAGTTTATGGCCCATGCATGGGAATGGACGGATGAGTACGGAGGGATTATTCTCAAACAACTGAGACGCCTTGGTGCGTCATGTGATTGGGAACGAACTGCGTTTACCATGGATGAGGTTCGTTCTGAATCTGTCATTAAAGTATTTGTCGATTTATATAAAAAAGGCAAACTCTATCGAGGGCTCCGAATGGTGAATTGGGATCCAGAGGCACAAACAGTATTGTCTAATGAAGAAGTCTTGCACTCGGATGAGAATTCGCATTTGTATCATGTCAAATACAAAATAGAAGGCAGCGAAGAGTTTATCACTGTAGCAACCAAGCGACCAGAAACAATCATGGGCGATACAGCTGTGGCTGTCCATCCCGATGATGAAAAATATGCTCACCTGAAAGGAAAGCGAGTTATTGTTCCACTAGTGAACCGTTCTGTTCCAATTATTTTCGATGATTATGTCGATATGGAATTTGGTACTGGCGCACTTAAAGTGACACCAGCACATGACCCAAATGATTACGAAATAGGGAAGAGGCATGAGCTGGAAGTCATAGAGACAATAAACCCTGATGGTACAATGTCTGAAGCTGCGCAAATTCATATCGGTACTGATCGATTTGAATGTAGAAAATTGGTGTCCAAAGACTTGGAAGCAGCTGGCTTATTGATAGAGAAAGAAGACTATGTCAGCAGCATCGGCCGCTCCGAACGAACAAATTCTGTGGTCGAACCAATGTTGTCTTTGCAGTGGTATGTCGATATGAAAAAGATTGCGGCTCCTGCATTAGAAGCTGTGATGACTGATGAGATAGAATTCCACCCAAAGAAATATAAAACCACTTACAAAGTGTGGATGGAGAACATCAGAGACTGGTGTATCTCCAGACAGTTGTGGTGGGGACACCGCATACCAGTGTGGTATTACAAAGAAGACTACTTTGTGGCAGAGACTGAAGCGGAAGCGTTGGCTCAGGCAAATGAAAAATATCCTGAGATCACACTTGCAGATTTAAAGCAAGACGAAGATGTATTGGATACCTGGTTCTCTTCTTGGTTGTGGCCAATGTCAACTTTCCACGGTTTTCAAAATACCAAAGAGTTGGAATATTATTACCCGACCAATGCCTTAGTTACGGGTTGGGACATCATTTTCTTTTGGGTAGCCAGAATGATCATGTCTGGTTATGAATGGGCACCTGAGCTTGTGCCCAATAGGGAGGCCTATCCATTCAAACATGTGTATTTCACTGGAATGGTAAGAGATCAAAAGCGACGTAAAATGAGCAAGTCGCTGGGCAATAGTCCCGATGCCTTGAAGCTCATAGATGACTATGGAGCTGACGGTGTTCGTTATGGTATGTTGAGTTGTTCTCCTGCAGGTGGTGATTTATTGTTTGATGAAAAGTTGGTCGAGACTGGAAGAAACTTCTGCAATAAAATATGGAATGCACTTAAATTAATTAAGTCATTCAAACTAGAAGATAAGCCTTCTACTAAAGTTGATGAATTAGCCGTGTCATGGTTTAAAGCCAAGTTTAATGAAGTGCTTGTGTCAACAGAAAACGAAATGTCCCAGTATCGATTGTCTGAAGCATTGACTAGTCTATATTCATTCATCTGGGGAGATTTTTGTTCTTGGTATTTGGAAATGATAAAGCCAGAATATGGCGGCACCTTATCTTCTAAAACATATGAAGATACCATTGCGATCTTTGAAAAATTGATGATCACATTGCATCCGTTTATGCCTTTCATCACAGAAGAAGTTTGGCACCAATTGAGAGAAAGGAAAGAAGGTAATGACTGTATCGTAGAATCATTTCCAAAAGCTGGAGCCGTTGACGCCGATACCATTGAGAAAGTAAATCAATTGACCACACTAGTCTCCTCACTAAGAGACATCCGAAATAAAAACAGTCTCAGCCCAAAAGAGTCTATAGTCTTGCAAGTAGAATCCTCAGACAGTGCCAAAGCCATTTTTAGTTTGAATGGCGCCACAGAGATGGTATCTAAAATGTCAAATTTAGAAAGCCTCAACATGTTGGAATCTAGTGAAATTTCTGATACGGGTATATCCTTCCTATCTGGCAAAGACAAGTACATCGCCATCATCGACAAAGAGATTGATGTCGAAGCCGAGAAAGAAAATATCGTAAAGGAGATCGAATACCAAAAGGGCTTCATCAATTCTGTCGAGAAGAAATTAAGCAACGAGAGCTTTGTCAATAACGCCCCTGAAATGGTGGTTAATAAAGAGAGGCAGAAGTTGGCTGATGGGCAAGATCGGTTGCGGATATTAGAGGAGAATTTGGCGAAGTTGGGGTAGGGTGTGTCATCTTTTATTTGAATTACAAAACTTACTGTAAGTACTTCTTATTGACCATGGTGTTTACCTTACAATACCCCAAAGGGTATCATCAACAGTGAGGGACATCGTCCCTCGATGTTGTAACGTTTCAACGAGGAGTCCCAACGGGACGACCTTATTTATGTGCAAATTGTTTAAACTCTAGGTCGTCCCGTTGGGACTCCTAAACATAGCATCACTAGGATGGGGCGATGCCCCATCCTATTGATGATACCCCTTTGGGGTATTTGTTTTATAGTTTGCGATCGTCAACCATTTTTATAAAAGAATCAATGTGCTAATTATTAAACCTACAATACCCCAAAGGGGTATCATCAATAGCGGGGGACATCGTCCCCCGATGTTGTAACGTTTCAAAGAGGAGTCCCAACGGGACGACCTTATTTATGTGCAGATTGTCTAAACTCTATGTCGTCCCGTTGGGACTCCCAAACATAGCATCACCAGGATGGGGCGATGCCCCATCCTAGAAATGTAACCTCGTAGTATATTAACGATATAAATTGCTTGTAAAAATGTGTCAGCCCTGAAAGGACGCAAAGCATATAGCCAAAGGCAACGCCATTGGTATAATGTTCGTAATTGTATCAAAGCCCTGAAGGGGCGCCAGCAAATATTGAAGTTAATTCCGGATATATTTTAATCAAATTCTCATATTCTATATTGTATTTTAAAATGCCCTTAATGTTGAAAAGTCTTCTTTACCTCAACCTCCTCAAATCAGATTCTATTCGGTTGAAAACCCGTCTGTTTTCTTCTCTAGAGTCAACAGAGAAGATCGTCCGCGTATCATCTGCCTCAATAATCTCAATGAGTGGTAGACTATAGTCTTTATCCAGATAAAAGTATATATGGTCATCCTCATCATCCCGATACAATCCTTTTCGAATACCATTAAAGGAAGTCGCTCTTTTCCTACTTAAGTGTAATGGCAATGTTGATGTAAGCTTGATCTCCTTTATCTGTGAGTAAGGAATATAACGACCATATAATCCTTGTATTTTAATTTTATCTCTCAACATCTTTACGCTGACCTTGCGATGTGCTAAAGCCATGGGTACCAATGAAATTCCAACATAACAAATCCCGAGGCACAAAAGAATTATAGAGGAGGTCTCATTCATGAGTGTATACTCAATCTTAGATTTGACTTATGCTTTCGAAAATATACCTTGAGGATTCTGATGCATAATCTGATCAATTTGCTCTTGCGTAACGCCAGCCTCCATCAACTCTGGTATGATGTTGTCAAAAATATTTCCAATATACAATCGCTCAAAAATAGGCGCATGTTCAGGTAGTGGTACAATTGGACGACCTAACATATTGACAACCATATCATGAGATAAATGAAGACGATCTGTATAACCAGCTTTGACGAGTTCGGAGAATATCTTTACTCTTTCAGCATCTGATGGCATACCGATAATGAACTGTATGCCACATCTGTCAAAGGCAATTCGTACACCTTGATCTAGGGTCTTTTTGTGATACTCGATATTGGTATTGCCGTCCATGTGACCAATCATGATTTGATCTCCAGGTACACCCAAACTAAGCAATAGTTCAGCTTGATCTGGTCCCATTGTTCCTTCTTGCGTATGAGTGATGATAGGCACACCAGTCTCTTTAGCTACACTTGCTCCTGCTGTGAAAAATGCACGTTCGTAATCAGTAATCTGGTCTTTACTCGTGGCTAATTTGATCACTCCAGCTTTAACACCAGTATCACCAATGCCTTTAGTGATTTCAGTATGCATCATATCTTCGATCTCTTTGACGATATCTCCAAAAGCCATACGGAATTTGAAATAGGCAGTAGCACCTTCTCCTTCATAGTAGAAGCCGGTAGAGCATATCAGTTGAATACTAAATGTCTCCGATACTTCTTTTAAAAAGGCAGCGTCTCGACCACATTCATTGGGTGTAGCATCCACAATCGTCTTAACGCCATGAGAATTGACAATATTCATCGATGTTTTGATGGTAGCTATGGCTTCTTCCTTTTTCCATCCACCATATGTGACATCACCTTGATAACCTGGGTAACCAAATTGGATATGTTCGTGCATCAATGTTTTACCAAGTTCTTGAGCGGCTATTTGTCCAGTTACAGTATTTATCATGAGTGTTGATTTATGTGATTATGTGATTAGGATTAAGGCTATATTTTGCGTTCTCAGTAAGATACAGAAGATTACTTTATTCTTCTTATGAAATGGAGGTCAATCAATATGCGGTAGTCGAAAATATTATATTACCTTTGTATCCCGTAGCGAAGTCAAAACTTCTGTTACCCTATTAATTACCAATTATGGCAAAATATATCTTCGTTACGGGCGGTGTTACCTCTTCTTTGGGTAAAGGAATCATCTCAGCATCATTAGGTCGGTTACTTCAAGCGCACGGTTTTTCTGTGACTATTCAAAAGCTTGATCCGTATATCAATGTTGATCCAGGCACGCTCAATCCTTACGAACATGGCGAATGCTATGTGACAGAGGATGGTGCAGAGACAGATCTGGATTTAGGTCATTACGAGCGATTCCTGAACATCTCTACTTCACAGGCTAATAACGTAACGACAGGGAAAATTTACCAAACGGTAATCAATAAGGAACGTCATGGAGATTATTTGGGTAAAACAGTACAAGTCATTCCCCATATTACCGATGAAATCAAAAGACGTGTCCTACAATTAGAAATTGGTGGTAAGTACGACATTATCATTACTGAAATTGGTGGTACCGTAGGTGATATTGAATCACTACCATATTTAGAGGCATTGAGACAGTTAAGAAGAGATCTTAAAAAAGAAGATATTCTGTCAATTCACCTGACGCTTGTCCCATATTTGAGTGCTGCTAAGGAATTGAAAACAAAGCCAACTCAACACTCAGTAAAAGAATTGCAGGAAACAGGTATTCAACCAGATATTTTAGTTTGTCGTACAGAGCATCCACTTCCAAAAGACATTAGAAAAAAGATAGCCTTGTTTTGCAACGTTCAAGATGAATCTGTCATTGAAGCTATTGATGCATCTTCAATCTACCACGTACCTATTTTGATGCAAAAAGAAAAGCTCGATACGCTGGTATTGAAAAAACTAGAACTAGAGCCCAAGCAAGAACTCAATATCGATCAGTGGAAGAATTTTCTATACAAATTAGAAAACCCAAAGCATCACGTCACACTTGCTTTAGTAGGTAAATACAATGAACTTCCTGATGCCTATAAGTCCATATATGAAGCCTTCATACACGCCGGCACGCACAATGAATGTAAAGTGAACGTGGTTCCCATTCACTCAGAAAGTATTGAAAAGGAAGCTAATTTTTCAGAATTGTTTGCTGAGGTAGATGGAGTATTAGTTGCTCCTGGATTTGGTGAAAGAGGCTTGCCCGGCAAATTGAAAGCAGTCCAATATGTGAGAGAAAATAACATTCCGTTTTTTGGAATTTGTCTGGGCATGCAGGTAGCAGTGGTAGAATACTTTAAAAATGTAATTGGCAAAGAAGGTGCGCAGTCTACAGAGATAAATCCTAAGGCAGAAGATCCAGTTATTGACTTGATGTCTGAGCAAAAGGTTATTTCTCAAAAAGGTGGCACGATGAGACTTGGTGCTTATAAATGTTTGCTTAAAGAGAATACACTTGCCATGAAACTCTATGGTCAAGAAGAAGTAATGGAACGACACCGTCACCGCTATGAATTTAACAATACCTACTTGAAAGAGATGGAGGAGCACGGAATGATCGCTTCAGGTGTAAACCCAGAAAGTGGATTGGTAGAAATTATTGAACTACCGTCACATCCATTTTTTATAGGTGTACAATTTCACCCAGAACTTAAAAGTAGGGTAGAGGGAGCACATCCTGTATTTGTTGGATTCATACAAGCGTGTATTGATAAGGTGAAGGCAAATAAGGAAGCTGTTGTATAGGCTATGCGCAAACTAAAGCTTCAAGAATTAAACAGACTTTCCATTCCTGAATATAAAGATTCTAATAAACTGCCTATTGTTGTTGTGTTGGACAATATCCGTTCTGGACTAAACATTGGTTCGTTTTTCAGAACAGGAGATGCCTTTCGGATTGAAAAAATTTACCTGACAGGAATTACCGCTACACCACCGCACAGAGAAATAACCAAAACAGCAATTGGTGCTACAGAAAGTGTAGACTGGGCGTATGTCGAAGATGTTGTCGAATGTGTCAAACAATTGAAAGAACAAAGCTTTACCATTTATGGTATCGAACAAACAGATAGTTCTGTTCCTCTAACGAACATAAATGAATCAAACTCTATTCATCCAGTAGCATTGGTCTTTGGCAATGAGGTTAATGGCTTGACTGATGCGATTCTTCCATTGATTGATAGATCTGTAGAAATAGAGCAGTTTGGTACTAAGCATTCGTTGAATGTTTCTGTATGTGCAGGGATTTGTTTGTGGCATTTTGCTGCACAATTGAATAGGGCAAGAAGACCAGACCTGTAAGCCTTTGTCATATGACTACTGAAACGAAGGTTTAAGCAAGAAGAGACCTGCTTGTTTCAACGTTACCGCCCCATCAATCCTTTATCACCGCAGCTTGATCAGCCGCATACTGTTTCTCAGCTATACTTGTGATATAAGCCATTGGATCCATACCATCACCAACCGCTTCAGCTGAATAGAATATGAAACTCTTCAAATCCTTAATTTCATCTTCGGTAATAAGGCCTTTCATTGCTGGCATTCCTAATTCTGATAATGTACCATTGATGATAATGTCATTGTAATTGTTATAAACTGCGTCTGTTGATCTGGCCAAATCTGGAGTCGCTGTATGTCCAGTACCAGGCATTCCATGACAACTGATGCAGAATCTTGAGAAGACATTAAACCCTTCACCAATAGCTTCGTGGCTGGCGTCGTCTCTCATTGCAGTTAATGGTTGTTCGTGAGGTGGTAGTTTTTCAGGAAATGTGCCTGTGCCATTAAGTTTAAATGTGTACACAGTACCCGTGTGAATTCGACCTACGTGTTTGTGTAGCTTTGCTAAATAACCGCCCCAACCAACTAAGATGGTAATGTACTGTTCACCATCGACTTCATAGGTGATGGGGGATCCGACAATACCAGATCGCAAGTCAAATTGTTTGAGCACATTTCCATTATCTATATTTCTGATGCTAAACATCCCTTCTGCATCTCCTTGTATTAATAATCCAGTCGTCGTACTTAATAGACCACCGTTATAGATGCCAACTTGATCAACACCCCATTCTTCTTTTTGAGTGACAGGATTCCAAGCCACAAGTCTTCCACTTTGGGACATTGGTGGGGGAGCAGCTGGATCAGAATCCATGACTGCAGGCCAATACAATTTATTATTTAATGAAACATTAGCTTCAAAACCTCCACCCAATGCACCTGGGTCAAGAGCACTTTTTGTTCTGACAAATGGTTCTGCTTGATTTGCTGTTGGTATGTACACCAAACCAGTTTCGTGGTTATAAGTCATTGGTGGCCAGTTATGCCCTCCATGCGAACTCGGTGCAATCCAATGGGTTTGTCCATCTAAATAGCGAGCACCTGGCGCTTCTATCGGTCGACCATTTTCGTCCATACCTGTCGTCCAATTTTGATAGACAAAATTGTCTGCTGAGATGTATTCACCATTCGTTCTGTCAATGACATAGAAGTAACCGTTCTTTGGAGCTTGCATAAGCACTTTACGTTCTGCACCGTCAATTTCAATATCCGCTAAAATAATGTGTTGTGTTGCCGTATAATCCCATGAATCACCTGGAGTGGTTTGATAATGCCATTGATAAGAACCATCATCAGGGTTCAATGCGACTATGCTGGATAAATATAAATTATCTCCTCCTCCTGGACTTCTCCATTCTCTATCCCAGTGGGCACCATTGCCAACGCCAATGTATAACAAGTTTAATTCTGGATCATATGCCATCGCGTCCCAAACAGTACCGCCACCGCCTTGTTTCCAGTATTCATCGCCATTCCAAGTCTTTGCAGCCTCTTCAAGATCAGGATGCTCGTAAGGTTTTGATGGATCTCCGGGCACAGTATAAAATCGCCATTCTTGGTCACCAGTTTCTGTATCATATGCTGTCACATAGCCTCTTGCACCTAACTCCGCACCTCCGTTGCCGATAATCACTTTACCATCAACAATTCTAGGTGCTCCAGTAATGGAATATCTCTCGCCTTTAGGTACAGTCATAATGTCCCAATTAATGCTACCGTCTGCAGCATCAATAGAAATCAATCTTCCATCTAGCATTCCCATAAATAAATTGCCTTTATACATGGCCAATCCTCTGTTCGTAAATCCACAACATAGGTTAATGTTTTTGTCATGATCGAACTGAGGATCTAAGTACCATATTTGCTCCCCAGTACGAGCATCCATTGCCCACACCTGATTAAAAGGTCCAGAGAAAAACATGACACCATCAACAACGAGGGGAGTAGCTTGCAAGCCTTTAGAGACGTTTAATTCTTTGGCCCATGCTAAATTCAGTTGGTCAACATTAGACTTAGTAATTTGATCCAATTTGGAATATCGGTCCTCTTGATAATTGCGACCATATGACAACCAATTGCCTTGGTTATTATCTGCATTTATTAGCATTTGATCATCAACAGCAGTTGCTATTTTTCGAATATGATCTGCTGATCCTTTGACGAAAGCTTCACCTTCAGAGGTCTGACAAGAGTTGACAATAAAGATGGAGACACAAAGAAGTAAAGAATAAAGTATAGATTTTTTCATGTTAAAGGTTTCTAGTGTGGTATGACTATGCTTTGAATGTAACAAAAAATTCTATAGCTATATGAATGTTTGGCACATAATGAAAACGCGACTGACAAATATGCACCTGTATATTTACAGCTTACACGAATTTTAAAAGCTATTTCATAAAAGCACTTAAAAACCCAAATCACTAATAAATAACTGGTTAATCCCATTTCACAATCTGTAATTTTAGTGTCATTGATAATTCTAATTCATTTTTATTAGTCTGTTGTATTTGTAAAAAAGTCTTGGATGGCGGATTCAAAAATGTCGTATTTTTCACATATTGTCCCTACATAACAATTTTCATCTCAGATGGTGAATGAGGTGATCTGATAACTATTTATTACAGATTATTAAATGATTTCTTTTTCCGTTGAGTAGACACTTAGATATAATCAAGGTGTAAACGGTCATATTATTCTCCAGAATGATGTTTATTGAAATAGTCCCATAGGGACTAAATTTGGGTAGTCATTACATACACAAATAAATCAGTGTGCCGTAGGTACAACACATGTCCTTACAAAAAAGAACATAGTGTATACACATTCCGTACCTCACGGCACTCCAAATACATTCAATCAATTATATTACTACTCACATATTGTCCCTACAGGACGATTTTCATCCTACATTGTGATTGAGGCGATTTGATAACTTTTACTATCGGTTAAATGATTTCTTATACCGTTGTGTAGACACTTAGATTTAAACATGTGTGAACACTCATATTATTCTGTTTGCAGAATAAGTCGTGAAAAAAAGCAATTGAACTAGCTATTTAAGAATCAATGGCTTTTCGTTATGACTAGTCCCTTTTACAACTTTCACTTTATACTGTCCTTTCGGCAAATAATATTTCCCATCACTTGATTTTTCAATCTTTTCTTCATTCTCCAACACACTCTTTTGCTTTTCGTGAACACTGCCATCAATGTCAATTTGATTGAATCCAGCTTTCAGGTCAATGGTATGCGTCTGTACAATCGTACCAGATTCAGACAGAATCTGTACCTGAGCAGAACCACCAGATTTGCTGTAAATAGAAAGTGGGATTTTTGCCCCTTCACGTTCATAAAAACCATTTTTCCTCCCCACCAAAGATCTTGCTGTTGTCTCTTTTGGTGCAAATACCATTAAGCTTTCATCTTTAACGTCTTTGAAGGATCTCAATATAGAAGCATCTCCTTTATAAATAGATCGGCCGTGAGTACCGATAAGGATGTGATGGTCTCTCGGATGAATGACAATATCATGAACAGGTACATTCGGTATGCCATTCGTCAATCGATGAAATGTACTGCCTCTATCTAGTGAGACATATGCAGCATAATCTGTTCCGACATACAATATGTTTTCATCAACAAGATCTTCTTTTATGACATTAATCGGATGATTTGGCAAGCCTTTACCTAGTTGCGACCAACTTGCTCCTTGATTTTCACTCACATACAAGTAAGGACTAAAATCATCCCAACGATAACCATTTAAGGAAGCATACACTCTTTCTTTGACATGTGCAGACGCTTGTACTCTTGACACCCATAAGTTTTCTGGGAGATCACCTGTAACATTTGTCCAACTAAATCCTCCATCAGGACTGACGTGGATCATTCCATCATCACTACCTGTATACAATAATCCAAACTGAAGTGGACTTTCATGGATAGTGGATAAAGTCCCATAAGCAACATCTCCTTTTTTACCTCCCGTTGTAAGATCTTCAGAAATAGCATCAAAATCATCTCCCTTATTAAAAGACCGGAACAATTTATTTGCCCCCATATAAAAGATGTCTGGATTATGTGTAGACAAATGAATAGGAGAGAGCCAATTCCATCGCAAAGGTGAGTCACCCAAATCATGAGATGGTGTTATGCGTTTTCGGTCACCAGTTTTGTCATTCAATCTAAAGTAATTACCGAATTGAAAACCTGTATAGATTGTTGCATTGTCTCTTGGATCTACTTGCGTATACATGCCGTCTCCGCCCATGATAGATTTATATGGATATTGGCCGCTGCTGTGCCAGCGTGTGCCTTCCTGATAGGTGTGCGGCCCCTTCCAAACGCCGTTGTCTTGAAGACCACCGTAGACATTGTAGGGTTTCGCCATGTCAACAGCGATGTGATAGAATTGACCAACGGAAGGAGAATTACATTTTATCCAATGTTCTCCATCATCATAGCTAATGTTTATTCCACCGTCATTACCATTAATGATGTGGTTGTCTCTAGTAGGATTAACCCATAAAGCTTGATGATCAGAATGTACATTGTCATCACCAATAAATTTGAATGTCTTACCACCATCTGTTGATCTGATTATAGGCACACCTAGAACAAAGACCTCGTCGATGTTGGCAGGATTTACACGAACAACACCGAAATAGTAACCGTAAGAATTATATACGGCATCCAAGTATTCGTCATGAGTTTTGTACCAAGTCGTTCCTTCGTCATCACTCGCATACAACTCCGCTCCAACTACTGGAGTATCAAACAATAAGCTATTGGCATTTTCTAAATACAATGCCAGGTCTACTGGTTTTACTTTGCCATCTAAGAATAATTTTCTTACTGACTTTACATCGTACTTTTTGGGGAATCGATTATCTGATAAATATTTTTTTAGCTTATCATCATCAAGAGATTTAAATGAATCATCTGACATCGTTTTGAAATTTGCTTTGGTCAAGCCGTCATCCTTTTTGTCTTCAGGAGGTCTTCTGTTGTAATTGTCTAAGAGAGCGTATATTCTGGTTCCAGCATTGGTTTTAGCCATTGATAAACCAATACGGCCAACTCCTTCACCTGAAGGAAAGCCATTAGTTGTCAAAGACCATGTTGCGCCTCCATCTGTTGATTTATAGATTCCACTTCCTTCTCCTGACTCGACAAAATTCCAAGCCCTCCGTTCTCTATGCCAGGTAGCAGCATACAGCACATTAGGATTTTCTGGATCTCTAATCATATCAACTGAACCAGAATTTTCATCAACAAATAACTGTTGACTCCATGTCGTACCTCCATCAGTAGTTTGATAAATGCCTCGCTCTGCATTGGGTGAATACAAATGGCCTAGTACAGAAACTAGAATATTATTATTATCTCTTGGATCGATCAAGACTTTGCCAATGTGATGACTTTCACCAAGGCCTTTGTGCTCCCACGATTTTCCCCAATCATGACTTACATACATACCAACTCCAGCGTAGGATGATCGACTAGAATTTACTTCACCAGTGCCAACCCAAATGATGCTGTCTTGCCAGTTGACTGTAAAATCACCGATTGTCATCACTTGCTCATGATCAAAAATTGGTGAAAAGCTCGTACCGTTATTGTCCGTGTACCACAAACCACCTGAGGCATAGGACACGAAGAAATGACTTGGGTCTGCTTCTTTAACTTCAATGTCACTGACTCTGCCGCTAAAGATCGTAGGACCTATGTTCGTGAATGGAAGACCCTCTACTAAAGCAGAACCTTTTTTCGGGTTTTCTACTAATCTCTCTGTGAAAGACGTTACTTGCTGTCCCTGCAAATTCAAATACATCAGAGTTAACCCAACAATCCTCAATACTATTCTCATAACTGTTAATTTATATTCAACAAATTACGAAATAAATAAAGTATTTCGTGATACCATTCTACGAGAACTATAATTCAGTTAGAATTTTCTAGGGTAAGAATTAGTTGCTACAATCATCCAATACTATTTCAAATTCAGTATTGGGCTTTACACAGAATTGTGGCAGGAGAACGATAGAGTCTCTTGCGAGGAAAGTTACATTTACATTTGGCGCATCTACTGTTCCCGCGGATAAAATATATTTTTCCATGCTTAGAATACCATTGGGTAGTGGCGTATCATTAATAGTGATAAAACTTCCATCACAATTCCAAAGACTTCCACACTCGCCAAAACCTGAAGTGCAAAATTGACTAAAATCACCTGCTGCAGGTAATAGAGGATTGTCATCAAAAAACAGGTCAGGAAGTATATTACAAAGCGTATTCAAATTTGTAGGATAACAACCAGATAGATTATTAGATGATAAATTGAGGCTAGCAATGATAGATAAATCGCCAAGAGAGACAGGTATTGTTCCCGTAAAATTATTTTGATGCAAACTCAGATCAATGATATTTGGAGGAAAGTCCTGTGGCAATGTACCTGAAAGCATATTATCGTGTAAATCAAGTACAGTAAGATTATTTTGATTAGAAAAATCCGGCATAGGTCCAGTCAATAGATTTTCATTCAGCAGTATCTGGATGACATTTTGTAATGAAGTTATATTAATTGGAATCGATCCTGACAATTGGTTTTGATGTAAGAACAAAAATTCTAAGGAAGATAAATTGCCAATAGAGGCAGGTATAGCGCCTGTCAATTGATTGCCAGCAAGTCCCAAGCGCAATAAATTATTTAGACTTGAGATTTGTGGTGGAATTGAGCCGGTCAATTCATTAGAATTTAATATTAAGAATTCAAGATTTGATAGGTCTCCTATAGTTGAAGGGATATTTCCGTAAAGAAAATTATCAGATAAAATTAATTTTTCTAATGTTGTTATTGTTGAAATGCTTGGAGGTAAAGTGCCGATAAGAGTGTTGTCAGTGAGATCTAGTTCTACTATCTCACCTGCTGTATTGCATGTAACGCCAAACCAGGGTGCAGCAGCCATGCAAGGATCACAATTATCAAACCATCCAGTGCTGTTGTCCCAAATATTTCCTAGTGAACTACTGTACAAGTCACGTAGTGCCAAATATTCAGGTGTATGGGTAATCGGTCCTGCATTACATGAGTTTTGAATGTCCGATATACTATTGCAGTTGCAAGCATTGTCTGTAATTTCAATTTGACCTGCAACTCCATTACCAGATAGCAAATTATTTAACTCGCAACAATCAGAGAGTATCGGATTATTTATGATTGTTAAATCACCTCCAATAGAAGTAATATTTGATAGCCCATTTAAATTAGTTAATTCGAAATTTCTATTAAATCTAAGATTTCCTCCGACACTAGTAATACTTGATAAACGAGTTATATCGATTAATCTAGTACTAAAAAGTGTGAGATTACCATTTATTGAAGTAAAACTACGTAAATCATTCAGATCTTTTAGGTCCTGATTGGTAGCTGTAATTGTTACATCACTTCCAATATGAGTAATGTTAGAAAATGCACTCAAATCTGGTAAACTCAGGTTACCACTGATGACGAGTTCACCTCCTACAGAACTTATATTTGAAATGCCTGATAGATCAACTAATTCATGATTACTAAAGACAAGTAAATCTCCAGTTAGATTGGTTATATTTGAAAACGCCGTCGCATTCAGTAGTTGGAAATTTCCAGAAATTGTGATACCACCTACATTAGTAAGATTTGAAAGCCCAGTAATACTTTCTAACAATAAGTTATTACGAATCGATAATTCACTTCCTACAGAGTGTAAATTGTTTAAACCATTAATGTGACGCATTGCATCATTATCCCCAATAACCATAAACCGATTTACATTAGTAAGATTTGATAGGCCATCTAAGTTTAATAAATCGTTATTACCTTGAATAAATACATCTCTCCATACGCTGGATAGATTGATAAAACCATTTAGATCCTTAATGGAAGTAAGCATAATATATATAGACCCAGTTACTATTTCAATATTTGAAAAAGGACTTACATCCACGATGTCAAAAGAAGATATTTGTAAATCTCCATCTATCATGGTACAGTTAGGATAATCTATGGCGAATTGATCAACCTCAGCTTGGGATGTGATACTAACAATCCCTGTTGGGCATTGACTAAGTAACTGCGAAACACTAGTTAAGCACATACTAACTGCTAGAAAGAATAAAATGGCTTGCTTCATTCTTTAGATTTACAATCAGAATTCAAAAATGTAGTTAAAGGGCATTTCTCAAGATATAGTAAAGTTGAGCTCAAACCAATTAATGGGATAATGATATAGTCTAAAATCACGAAATTTAGGGATGTTATTGTTTTAATTTACTCATCATCACTTCTTTTTTGTAATGGCTAATAAATTTATAGAACACCCAAAAAAAGCAGCGATTTATGATACTTTTTGCTTCTATAATTGCTGGCCAATGACATTCAAGCTGAATAGAGCTAGGGCGATGGTTGATATTACTTTCATGGATGCTAATTAGTCGCAGCAAATTACGAAATATATGGGCTAAGTAGTCATAAGTATGCTAAGGTTGAGGTCGAAAGTTATTGATAATTAAGGTAGTGAGATGCTGTATTTTAGTAGTGGATTTACACATTTATCTATGCAAACGAACAGAATACCTTCAATTTTACCTATGCAAACGAACAAAAT
>CALLFA010000030.1 GCA_937997635.1 uncultured Saprospiraceae bacterium
GTAGGTGATACGGTAATGTCTCCATCACAATTATCTATAGCAGTTAATTCAACTGACGAAGGCACATCAGTTGGGCATTGTACCATCATATTTGCTGGTGGCATTGGTGGATCAGGTGCGCTATTATCCTCTACTGTAACTACTGCTGTACACATATCTGATTCATCATTAATATCAGTGATGGTAAGTATGACATCATTCACTCCTATATTATCACAGGTAAAATCCATATTGTCAATCTCAATAGATTGAAGACCACAGTCGGCGGTGCTGCCATTGTCAACATCGGCAGAGACTATACTAATGTTTCCTGTTGCGTCTAATTGTACAGTGATGTCTTGGCAGACAGCCATTGGTGCATCACAGCAATTGCTTCCAGGATCGGCTACGATCACAGTGGCATCACAGGTGTTTGTATTGCCTGCTGCATCCATCACTTGTAAGGTGACCATAACAGATGAACCAACATTATCACAAGTAAAAGCAGTTTGGCCAGCTGAAATGGTGGTAGATGTTATTCCGCAATTGTCCATACTGCCATTGTTAATTTGTGAGGCAGTTACGCTTGCGTTTCCTGTGGCATCGATATTTACAGTTATGTTTTGAGCCACACAATTGGGACCTTCATCATCAACAACAGTAAAATTGACGACGCATGAACTGGTCGAATTTAAGCAATCATCTGTTGCCGTTATCGTAACAGACTGAGCACCAATTCCCACCAGTGTACCTGCCGCTGGAGTTTGTGTGATCGCGACCACATCATCACAATTATCTGTAGCAGTCACCATTGAGGTGAAATCAGGAATTTCAGCCATACAATTCATGTCAGCTGGTATATCGGCCTGCGTAGGACAACTGGTAATCATAGGAGATTCAGCATCAGGAGTTTCAATGACATTTAATACACCTGTACCAGTGGCACCATTAAAGCCAGAAACTCTTATAATGATTGTCTCACCTGGCTGTATGCAAGTAAAATTAAGTTGTGATTGGAGGCCGCCAGAGTCGTCATTACAAGCTAGTTCATTTCCGCCACACGCATCAAATGCGCTTAAGCTGGTATCAAAGCCACTTCCAAAGGTGTTGACTTCAAGGTTGCTTATTTGGCATGTTGAGTTATTTGTATAGCTGTACCAAATATCGTTCGTATCATTAAATGCGCAACTACTTTCATCTACTCCAGTAGCACAAGTGGTGTCAAAATTTGTGCTACCAGCAGAGACGGCTATTGCACCGGCACATTCATCGCTAGTGACTATACCTGGATTTGCAAAGTCCCAACAAATTTCCGCTGTGAAGCTGTGGTTACTCGTATTACAACCAAAAGGTCCATAGGTTGTACAACCCGGTCCACTATTTTGAAAATTAATGGATGCTACCGTCGAAGGACCACAACCACAATCATCGTCATTGTCAAAAATACCACCATTGATATCATATGAACATCGTCCTCCACGGTCATCTTCCCATGCATTAAAAACTAGATTTACTGTTTGGGCGCAGGTGTTGTTACGCGTACCAATTTCGAAGTCCATATTATTGGTACAATTACCGTTGTTGTCGCATGTAATGCAAGTCGTTGGCGTATTTGTACCATTAACATCATCATTGAACGAAACCAGAGAACTGTATTCTTCAGATCCAGTTTCATTACAAGCACCAACCACTCCACCTGAAAACCATTGTACCTGAGTGACATTTACTGTATAATTAACAGGTTGGGTATAGCTGAATAAAGGGAACAAAATGCAAATCGAAAGGAAGATTTTATTTTTCACAGTAGTTGCTTGGGTATTTAAAATTTAGGTGTAAATCTTATTTGATATATAAGTGTACTGCCTTCATCTTCGTCAGGAATATTAATGCTGATTTGCGAATCAGTCCATTCTTCAATATGATAATTTTTCACTTGATTGTTGCAAGCAGAATCATCATGCGGAAATAATTGTAACTCACTGTCCGTCCTTTCGAGTCTGAAATGGTTGGTGTATTGCTCGTTACTCAAAATATACAACATGTCATCTGGAGAGATACTCCATACGATGGTATTGGATAGCATTTCATTTTGGAAGTCTGATCGCTGTTCTTGCAATTCGCTCTGCGTAAGTTGATTATTATCATCGATGATGGTAGCATCTGACAATTGCCATTCCGCTGAATTATCTGGAATTTCAGGAATATCATTGTTTTCAGTGATGCAATTTTCAGACACGACTTCCTCTGGATCGTTGTTGTTTACATCCCGCGTTGTCTGAATTTGACCGCCCATTTCTATGTAAGCTTCTGGATTGGCTTCTACCCAGGCTTTTTTGGCTTCATCATAAGCCTTGTTGTCTGCTTGTTTGTCACCAGTATTTTGGAGTATGGGAAAATCTATTGGAGGAGTCCCTTGAGCGAATCCCGACGATATCCACGAAAAGAAAGCGAATCCAATTGTTAAAACAAGAGTATTGATGCATTTTCTTAACACAGCAAGTTGTGAAGACAATGCTTTCTGATCAATGTCATCAACTGTTTTTGAAACCCCGACATTCATATTTTAATGCTTAATCGAGCTTTAATTTAGCAATAAATTAAAGATTATAGACATGATTAAGTGATTCAATGTATATGACTAATAGTATTAAGATTATAATTGATTGATAAACATGAAATACCCCATCGGGGTTACATCACTAGGATGGGGCATCGCCCCATCCTAGTCATGTTGTGATTAGGAGTCCCAACGGGACGACCTAGAGTTTCGACAGTTTGCAAATATACAAGGTCGTCCCGTTGGGACTCCTCGTCGAAATGTTACGACAGCGAGGGACGATGTCCCCCGCTGTTGATGATACCCCGTTGGGGTATTGCAGCGTCCTTTCAAGGTTAACACATTGTACAAGCAATGACTATTAGTATTGAGATTATAATTGATTGATAAAAATGAAATACCCCAACGGGGTTACATCATAGTCATGTTGTGATTAGGAGTCCCAACGGGACGACCTAGAATTTCGACAATTGGCACATAAACAAGGTCGTCCCGTTGGGACTCCTCTGCCGAAATGTTACGACAGCGAGGGACGATGTCCCCCGCTGTTGATGATACCCCTTTGGGGTATTCCAGTGCGATGCTCACTAAACATAATTTCAGCTATCTTTATACCAAGATGAGATACACATTGATTTGCTTTTACATATTTGCTTTTGGTTTAGCATTACATGCACAAAACACAACGATCAATTATACGGGATCTAACGTAGACATGCCTAATCCCGAACGTGGCTTTTATTTGCCATCCCAATTGACAAGAGCAAGCAATTATACCTTTTTGGATTCAGCATATTTAGCCAGTAAGCGAAATCCATTTACACCATACAACGCCAACTATCAAGTCCACACGACATTGATCTTTAGATATTTTGTCTTAGATGACTTTGTAGACGCTTCCATCACGCAAGATTTTTTGGATAA
The DNA here is from genome assembly GCA_937997635.1 of uncultured Saprospiraceae bacterium. Lineage (GTDB taxonomy): Bacteria > Bacteroidota > Bacteroidia > Chitinophagales > Saprospiraceae > CALFUK01. The sequence continues at coordinate 3,461 of CALLFA010000030.1, forward strand.
CATGCAGACTGATTTTGATGCTGCTAGAACTGCAGGCGTAAAACTGATTGTTCGGTTTTCATATACCAACTCTCCGAGTAGTGGAAGCTGTGGAGACATTTGCCCTCCATATGGTGATGCGTCAAAGGCAAGAATATTGGAACACATTAATGATCTAAAAGACGTACTCGAAACAAACAAAGACATCATAGCTACTGTCCAAATGGGGTTTATAGGAATTTGGGGAGAAAACTATTACACTGATTTTTTTGGAGACGCCTCGATGTCTCCGTTCATTATCACCAATAACAATTGGATTGATCGAAATGAGGTATTAGAAGCACTACTTGATGCCGTTCCTATTGAACGAGCAGTGCAGGTAAGATATCCTCAGTTGAAACAGCGATATGTATACGGCTTGGGTGCCCCGACCAATTCTCCAGCTTTGACAAGCACAGAGGCGTTTACCCAATCAGATAAAGCCAGACTTGGTTTTCACAATGATTGTTTTTTGGCGTCAGATACAGATTTTGGTACGTTTGCTGATTATGGTCCACCTGTCTCTTTGTCCGACACAGTCAATTTAAAACCATACTGGGAAAACGATTCACAGTTTGTTCCTGTAGGCGGAGAGACGTGCTTTGTGAACAATTCAGATGATAATTGTGCGGCAGTCGGTGGTCGAGCAGATGCAGAAATGGATAGACTTAACTACTCATTTCTCAATTCTGAATTCAACAATAATGTCAATAATGATTGGGTAGGTATTTGTTTGGATGACATCAAGAAGAAACTGGGATACAGATTTGCACTTATCTCTGGCACTTTTCCCAATACAGTTGATGCTGGTGACAATCTAAGCATACTCATCAATCTAGAAAATCAAGGGTACACGTCACCGTACAATCCTAGAGGTTTAGAACTTGTACTCCGCAATACAGCCAGCGGAGATACATTTTTTGCTCCACTAGTTACTGATCCAAGATTCTTTTCTACAGGTCTTCATCAGATTTCTGAGACAATCTGCTTGCCAGCAAATGTACCTTCTGGCAATTATGAGCTCTTACTCAACCTACCTGACCCTGAGCCAACAATTTTCAATAATCCAGATTATTCCATTCAATTGGCTAATCAAAATGTGTGGGAAAGTGCCACAGGCTTTAATAAACTGAATCATACTATTCAAATCAATCCATCAACGTTCACAACTGTTTGTTCGACTGGTCAACTACTCACATCCATTAGCATTTATGATCCAACCTATTGTGACTCAGTATTGAATTTATCTAATAACATCACAACGGACGTGTATCAAGCTGAGGATAAAATCATTTCTGATGGCGTCATCAATTCCACCGAATTTCCTATTTATCAAGCAGGTAATTCCATTGAATTAAACAATGGATTTGAGGTCAAAAATGGTGCAATTTTTTTGGCTGTTATTGAAGCTTGCTTTGAGTAATTAACAACTCTAGACCCTATTCTCAAACTTAAGTTCGGGGTGTTCTGAACAAATGATATTCGCTAAAAACGAACAATAGCTTGTCATAAAAGCATCAATTTTTTTCAATTAACTTTTACTGAAATTTTTATAGCGCTTTTTAATGACGCACTCTTGAAAAAACCTATGATCTCCGTGTGCAATTATGAATAAGAGGACAAAGATGAATGGTGAACAAATGGCAGATTTGCTAAAGTTTTCTTAAAGGATTTTTCATAATTAGTCTAAACATCAAATCTCTGTCCATTCCTACAAAAACACACATTATTCAATTTTTGATTCACAAGTAAAAATATTATTGCTCTATGTCCGCAGGCAGCCAAATAATAAACTTAACCGTTGTTAACTTGGATTATCAAAGCGTTTATTCAAATCATAAAAATTAAGAAACCATTAACAGTTTTTCTACTGGGGGAAACATAGAAAACAATAACTAATTAAATCAATCATTTATGAAAAAAATTATCTCAACTTTTCTGTATCTCAGCGTCTTCGTATGCGTGATACAGGCTCAGAGTACTGTCACCGGAATTGTCTCAGGTGACGACGGGACTCCTCTCATTGGAGCGAATGTCTTAGTTCAAAATTCTACAATTGGAACGATTACGGATATAGATGGTAGATATTCCATTAATGCCGATCCAGGAGATGTTTTAGAGATTTCTTATACGGGCTACAATACAAAATTGACCACAGTAGGCGACGAATCAGTTGTAGACTTAGTCTTAAATTTTGACGCCGTTGGACTAGAAGACATTATTGTCGTTGGGTACTCTCCTCAACGAAGAAAAGACATTACTGGCTCAATATCCTCTGTAAAATCAGAAGACATTGCTGATGTCCAATTACCTTCATTAGAAACCGCACTTCAAGGAAGAACACCAGGTGTACAGGTCAATAAAAATTCGGGGAAACCTGGTGGTGGCATTGATGTCAATATTCGTGGGCGTACATCTATAACTGCAAGTACTCAACCATTATATGTTATAGACGGTGTGCCTATTATAAGTGGAGATAATTTAGATTTTTCTCAAGAAGGTATAGGTGGAAGTAACGTCAGTGTTATCTCAGATTTGAATCCTGATGAAATTGAATCTATTGAAGTTTTAAAAGATGCAGCGTCTGCAGCAATTTACGGGTCACGTGCAGCAAATGGTGTTGTCTTGATTACAACAAAGAAAGGTTCTACAAATGGTACAAAGATTACCTTAAATGCTTCTTATGGCCCACAATGGTTGCCATCTCAAATTCCAACTGTAGATGGTCCTACATACATCGAGTATATAACTGAAGTGTTTGGGTCTAACATCGTTGGTACAGAAGCAAACAGCAAGTGGCAGGATGAAATATTTCATACTGGAACAATTCAAGAATACACAGGAAGTATTTCTGGTGGGGACAAAAAAACACAATACTTTGCTTCTCTAGGTTATTCGGATGATCAAGGCATCATAGTTAACTCTGGTTTTAATAGATATAATGGTCGATTGAATGTAAATCATTTAGCCACAGATAAATTGAGTTTTGGAATGAATCTGGGCTATACCAATTCAAACACGCAGCAAATTCAAAACGACAATAACATTTTTGGAGCGTTGTCGACAGCCATACTTTTGCCGCCAGTCGTTCCCATAAGAAATGAGGATGGTTCATTCGGGTCAGCATTTGGTTTAGAAAACCCTGTTGCAGCTATTACTCAATACGATAACAATATTCAAAGAGGACGCCTTATTGGTAATGTCAATGCGAAATTCAATATTCTTAATAATCTGAGCTTTAGAGTGTCTCTTGGGACAGATTTATTAAGTCAAAATGAAAGTATATTCGAACCACGAACACTCCAATCTTCAAATAATGGTCGAGCAGTCGTTGCTACAATAACCAATAACAGAATCATTCATGATTATGTACTTAACTTTAATGATCGGTTAGGTCCAGGAAATATAAGTGCAGTAGCAGGTACTAGCTTCCAAGAAGATCAGATAAATACAACATTTTCAGAAGCCGTAAATTTTCCAACGGATGCTTTTACTGGATTAAGCTCTGGGGCTGAACCTGTCACTACAGCTGGTGGTTTTTCGGGTGATAATCTTAGATCTTATTTTGGAAATGTCAATTATAGCATTAACGATAAATACTATATCACGGCAACATTCAGAGCTGATGGCTCGTCAAGATTCATCAACAATCAGTGGGGATATTTTCCTGGAGTTGCAGTCGGATGGAATATATCTAATGAAAATTTCTTAGCCAATGGACCTTTTGATTTATTAAAGATCAGAGCAAGTTATGGCCAGACTGGTAACAATACGATTGGGAATTTCCTCTCTAGACAATTGTTTGGAGGTGGACAAAACTTTCTGGACCAACCAGGTACCGCCCCATCGCAAATTGGAAATCCTGATTTGAAATGGGAAACGACTACACAAACAAATTTTGGTATTGATTTCGGAATTTTAAATAATCGTTTGAGTGGCTCTATTGATTATTACGTAAAAGATACAGATGATTTATTATTGAGTAGGCCCATCCCTACGACATCAGGTTTTACAACTGTTGTAGAAAATGTAGGCGAAATTAGAAACATAGGTGTCGATGTTGGCATCACAGGCATTATTATAAACAAGAAAAATTTCAACTGGTCTACAACATTTAATTTGGGATACCTTAAAAATGAAGTACTTGCATTGGTTGATGATATTCCATTCGATGCAGGTTTTGCCAATCGAATTGCTGTAGGTCAACCTCTTGGTTCATTTTTCGGTCTTGTTACTGATGGTTTATTCCAAAATGAAGCAGAGATAGAACAGCATGCAACTCAGGCAAATGCTGCCCCTGGTGATTTCAGATTTTTGGATCTTGGAGGTGGAGCTGGACCAGATGGTGTTGTAGCTACAGCAGATGATTTGCCACCTGATGGTGTGATCAATGATGATGACAGAACATTTATAGGAAAAGCATTGCCTGATTTTACTGGAGGCATTAACAACAGTATTACCGTTTTTGGATTGGAGGTTGATGCTTTTTTCCAATTTGCAACTGGTCACCAGATTTACAACAACAATCTTGCATTTGCTGAAGGTTTGAATAGTGTATTCGCCCCAACAGTAAGAGCATGGGAAAATGCTTGGAGACAAGAAGGAGATCAAACGAATATTCCAAGGATTGTTGCCAATGATCCAAATGGGAATAGAAGAGATTCTGACAGATTTGCTGAAGATGGGGACTACATTAGATTAAAAACCTTAACGGTTGGTTATCAAATCCCGAGCAACATCTTATCAAACATAGGAGTGAAAACGTTGAAGGTTTATGCTTCGGGCTATAACCTTTGGACAGCTACAGGTTACTCTTGGTTCGATCCTGAAGTCAATACATTTGATGGAGCCAACACAGCTTTGGGTACAGATTTTCTCTCATTTCCTCAGCCTAGATCAGTCGTATTCGGCATAAAAGTCGGGCTTTAATTCTAACTCTTTAAATTGATAAAAATGAAAAATTTCATCTATATATTTCTTTTCGTAATAGGCATGACTGCCTGCGCCGATCTTGAAGAATTGGCACCCATTAACTCTATACCAACAAGCGAAGCGGTTACAAACTTGTCTTCTGCTCGGGCAGCATTGAATGGTGTGTATAGTTCAATGCAGGATGGTGATTTTGACAAATGGTTATCCTTGGCTCAATTTTTTTCTGATGAAGCAGAGGCCACAGGGACATTTCCAACTAGATTGGAGTTTGGGAATGTGAATGTATTTCCAGCAAATGGCACTATGGCTGGCGCTTTTACAGGCTTGTATACAACCATCAACACAGCTAACAATGTCATAGCCCTAGTACCTACAGTCGAAGACGAAGCATTCACACAACAAGATAAAGATGACCTTATTAATCAAGCAAGGTTTATTCGAGCTCACCAATATCTTCATCTTGTCACACTTTGGCAAGAAGTACCTTTAATACTAGAACCTACAATTGATGTTGGAGATGTATTAAATGTCCCAGTGTCTGATGTGAGTACCATTTATAATCAAATCATTGCTGATTTTACAGCAGCAAGTACTGGGCTTATCGCAGATACTGGCCCTCTTACAGCAAGCAAGCAAGCAGCAAACGCTTTTCTCGCAAGAATCGCACTTTACCAACAGAGATGGGGAGAAGCATTGTCTTTAGCTGAAGGTGTATTAGGAGCAGATTTCGATTTAACTGCGGTTCCATTTTTGGACGATCAGATTTATTCTCTTGGATATACAGCGACTGACGGCAATACACTCAATTTCTTTTATGGGCCAGCAGATTTTGGAGGACGTTATTCTATAGGACCTTCTACTTTCTTGATCGAATCTTTTGAAGAAGGAGATCTTCGATTTGATCAGACGCTTGATCTGGTTTCAGCTAGTGTTCCTTTTGGCACAAAATATCCAAGTTTTGATGCAGGTATAGCAGGGACAGCAACAGACCCTATCTTTTTCATCCGCCATGCAGAAATGGTTTTAATAGCCGCAGAAGCTGCTGCCGAGATGGGAGATTTTGCAACAGCAACAGCTTGGCTCAATCAAGTAAGAGCAAGAGCTGGACTTGCTCCCATTGAATTAGACGCAAGTAATTTTGTAGATGCTATTTTACAAGAGAGATTCGTAGAATTTGCGCTTGAAGGTCCATTCCGTTTGATTGATTTGAGAAGAAAAGGTAGAGCAGAAACAACACTTGGTCCTATTGGTTATGATCCTTGTGATCAAGTCTGGCCTATACCTCAACGAGATATAGATCGTAATCCAAACCTATCTCAAAACACTTGTTGTAATTGTTGATCAGTGTGGTGATTTAGAATTAAAAAGGAGAATAGTCTAGCATGGTTATTCTCCTTTTTCATTTAATCAAGTAGCTATTACGAAACTTTTCGTAGTTTAACACAATGTTATACCTTTACTTATAGTTTTATATTGGAATTAATCAAAATGGACCATTAAAAGACGCATAATTGCTTACTTTTGCGGTCTAATAAACGGAACATATTAATGGATTCACTAAAGCGTTTGTCTCGAATAACTGGATGGGTAGTCTTTACGATAGCTTTTATTGTATACTTCTTATCAGCAGAGCGAGTAGGTAGTTTGTGGGATTGCGGAGAATTTATACTCGGTGCGTACAAACTTCAAGTGGTCCACCCACCTGGGGCAGCTGTTTATGTATTGATTGGTCGTATGTTTGCTTGGGTAGCCAGTTTGGTGTCCGATGATCCAGCGAATATCTCCTTTGCGGTGAATTTAATGTCTGGTTTATTTACTGCTTTTATGGCAATGCTCGTTGCCAAGACAACGATGATGCTGGGTAAATTAGCTTTAGTTGGCAGAAGCGAAGAAATTGAAAAATCTTCTGTATTAGCTTTATGTGGTGCAGGTCTTGTTGCAGGTCTGACGACAGCTTTTTGTACTTCTATTTGGTTTTCAGCAGTTGAAGGAGAAGTGTATGCGATGTCTACCTTTTTTACAGCACTAACATTTTGGGCTGCTGTGCGATGGTATTATCATCCAGACTCATTGCAAAATGATCGGTGGTTAATCTTTGTTGCTTTTAGTGCATCTTTATCTATTGGTGTTCACTTACTCAGTATTTTGACTTTCCCCGCAATTGCTCTGTTGTATTATTTCAAGAAAAAGGACAATCCAAACTTAATTGGTGCAGGCATCAGTATGGTCGCTGGTGGTATCATCATATGGTTTATTCAAAAAGTGATTATTGCGGGTATTCCAAACATGTGGAAGATTTTTGAAGTACCAATGGTGAACAATATGGGAGCGCCTTTTCATAGTGGCCTTGTTCCGGTTGGAATATTGTACACAGCATTATTCTATAGTCTGTTTCAAGTAGCAAAAAATAAATCTTCAAGAACACTATTCTTTGCTGTGGCAATGATTAGCCTGGCGATTATATCTTTATTGTCAGTTGGCCTAGTCCCAACTATTGTCTTGGTACCTCTCCTCGGTTTTGCTTTGAACAAATATAGAAGCGTAACCGCACATCAAACGGTACAATTACTCACGATGGGAGCTCTCATGTTTGTCATTGGGTTTTCAACATTAGGTATCATTGTCATCAGGGCCAATGCCGACACACCAGTCAATATGAATGTGCCAAGTGATGCCGTAAGATTGTTGCCTTATCTAAACAGAGAACAATATGGTGAACGGCCATTGTTATATGGACCACACTTTGATGCTAGACCTACAGGCGTCGAAAGAGAAGATCGCTATGGTCGAGTGGGTGATAGATATGAAATTGTTGAAGAAAAAATAGAGTACAGCTACGACTCAAGAGATAAAATGTTTTTTCCCCGAGTGAGTCATACAGATGCTGCACGAAAGAGGTTGTATCGTACATGGTGGGGACAAAAGACTGGAGCTCCGTCCCAAGCGTTTAATGTGTCCTTTATGATGCGCTATCAATTGAGTTGGATGTATTGGAGATATTTTATGTGGAATTTTGCTGGTCGTCAAAATGGCGAACAAGGATACAATCCATGGGATAAATCAGCCGGTCATTGGGTGTCAGGGATTAAACCACTCGATGAAAGCAAGTTGTTCAATATGGATGAAATGCCAGATTCTATGAAGCGGCATAAGGGCAACAACAAGTATTATTTATTGCCACTGCTTTTTGGTTTGTTTGGTTTATTCTTCCATGCTAAAAATAGACAAAAAGAATTCCTCGCATTAACGGTTTTGTTTGTCATTACAGGAATAGGAATCATCATATATTCTAATCAGCCTCCTAATGAACCCAGAGAAAGAGACTATGTCTTGGTAGGCAGTTTTTTCACCTTTAGTATGTGGATAGGAATGGGCGTCTTGGCGATGTTCCGATTATTCAAAAATAGAATCAAACTTGGTGGTGTACCTGCTGCAGGATTGGCTTCATTGATAGCCTTATCTGCACCAACAATTATGGCGTTTCAAAATTTTGATGATTTGAGTCGTGCTGATCATACTGCATCAAGAGACTATGCCTCTAATTTTCTTGAGTCTACAGCTCCTAATGCAATCATTTTTACATATGGTGATAATGATACTTATCCGTTGTGGTACGCTCAGGAAGTGGAGAACATTCGTCGTGATGTTAGAGTTGTGAATTTGAGTTTGATCCAAGTAGATTGGTACATCAATAAATTGCGAAATAAAGTTAATGACTCGCCTCCATTAAAATTGACTGTCCCTGCGGAAGCTTACAGAGGTAAGAAGCGCAACACTGTCTTTTTCTACCCTCAAGATACGCCTTATGAACCTAAAAATATATTTGAAGAATTGCAGTTTATAGGTCTTGAGCGAAATGAACAAAATGGACAGACTGTCATGCGATCTCCAAAACTGTACATTCCTGTTGACAGAAATCGAGCCATTCAATCTGGCTGGATTAGTCCTACAGACACAACCAATCTGGTCAATCGGATCGAATTCGATTTGTCTAGAAGTTTGGATGCTGGATACATCATAAAAGATGAATTAGCCATTATGGATGTGATCGCCTCTAATATCTATGATCGACCAGTTTATTTCGCAACAACATGTAAGGATGAAAAATTGCTTGGTCTGAATGACTATATGCAAATGGAAGGATTGTCTCTACGTATCATGCCTTTCAAGAATGAGTCTGACGATATGTTGTCCATTTATGGTAGTGGAAGAGTAAATTCTGATATCATCTATGATAATGTCATGAATAAATACAAATGGGGAGGTTTTGATAAAAAGGAATTATTCGTTGACAACAGTTATGGCGCAGCTATTCAATCTCATCGTATGTTTTTTATGAGAGCATCGGACGATCTGTTGGCCCGTGGTGAAAGGCAAAAAGCAGCTGACTTATGTGATAAATTTTTCGAAGCTTTTCCTCATATGAACTTTCCATATTCACCAACTATACTCCCATTTATTCAGAGTTATCTAGGTGCTGGTCAAACAGAAAAAGCCAAAACTCATCTAAGAATATTGGCAAATCAAATGTCTCAGGAAATGAAATTCTATGATTCTATTGGTCCAGATATAGTCGAATCAAGCTTCTCGACTGATTATGTCTATAATACTCGAACCATTCCGCAAGTACTTCGAATTGCTGGTCTGTTGGATGACCCAGCTTTTGAACAAGAAATGAATGGATTGTTACAACAATACATGGTTGACAGCGTCAGAAATTGATCTAGAGCATACAATTTTGATCGCACAAAGCCCAAATTCCAAAATTATGGGCGTGTATTGTTGAAAAACATCGAAGAAATGGCATATCAGTGACTGACAACAGTGCAAATTAATACTTAACTTTAGTGCAAATAATTGCTTGTGCGTACGACGATACTATATATACTTTTGATTCTCTGTTTTCAAGCGACAGCCCAAACAGGGAAAAAGGACAATATTCGAATAACAGAACATAAAGGCTATTCGATTGAATTGCCAAGATTAAATCCCTCATCCGATCCATCAGAAATAGAAAACAAAAGAGGTGCACATGTATTCGCTGAACGAAGAGATGTTGAATTAACGCCGTCTAATAGCGGTAAATGGCGTAAGATAGAAGGTGTATGGGAATGGTCTCTTGAGATTCATTCTCCTGGAGCTATCTCTTTAAATTTAGGGTTTACCGAATATCAATTGCCGGAGTCTTCTAATCTCGTCATTATCAATTCGGAAGGACATAAGCTAGGGCCTTATACTAAATCAGACAATAAGGACCATTTGCAGTTATGGACACCAACCATAAACGGAGATAAAATCATTGTCAAATTACAAGTCCCAGCAGGATCAATTGACGATGTAAAACTTACTTTGAGTGCAGTCAATCACGGATTCGCCCAACCAGAAATTCGTTCTGGTTCGTGCAACGTTGATGTGTCTTGTGGACCAGACGGAACATTCCCAATGATCAATAACTTTAGTGAGCAAATTAGATCAGTTGCTGTTGTTCAAATAAATGGAACCTTATGCTGCTCTGGATTTTTGGTTAATTCGGCACTTAATGATTTTCGACCTCTTTTTTTAACAGCTGCGCATTGTGCGATTACCGAGCGGAATGCAGCCACTACGGTATTTCATTGGAATTATCAAAATAGTGAATGTAGGGAAGTTGGTAGTGAAGCAAGTGGTTCTGATGGAGACGGCTCTCTCGCACAATTTACCAGAGGGGCAACTGTACTCAGTAGAACACCGAACCTCAGCATGAATTTTATTGATGTAGATTTCACTTTGCTTTTATTGGATGAGCCGGTTGATCCAGATTTTCAACCGTATTTTGCTGGGTGGGATATTCGCCCTGTCATTCCAGAATCTACCGCTGTGGTTCATCATCCAAATGCAGAAGAAAAGCGAATCAGCTTTGATTTCGATTCTCCTGAAATCGAAGTAATAGAAATGGACAGCATTTTCGTTAAAGTATTGAATTGGGAAATGGGAACAACAGAACCAGGTTCTTCAGGTTCACCATTGTTTAATCAAGATGGTAGAGCTATTGGTCATTTAAGTGGCGGAGAAGCAAGTTGCTTTAATAATTCTTTCGATCGATTTGGATGGATTGGTAAGGCATGGGACAATGGAGATAGTGAACAGACACGGTTAAGAGACTGGCTTGATCCAGACGACAGCGGTATCCAATTTATTGATGGTCTTGATGGGGCATTTTCAATAGGTATTGATCTGCCTTTCGAACTTTTATGCGGGGTGCAAAATCCTACCTTACAAAGACAAATAACCATAGACGAAAATTTTCAAGGTCCTGTCGAGCTATCTATAATAGACTCACCTCCGGGGCTCAATGTATTACTGGAGAAGACTCAACTATCACCGGGAGAGTCAATTACCTTAACTGTGGAGAATGTTGACGCATTAGCGACAGGGACTTATGAAGTATCCTTGCTAGCGACTGATGGAATTAATCAAAACACCAATGAATTTGTCTTGGAAATAATTCAAAATGTTACAGCTGTTGTGTCACAAGAATCTCCTTTACAAGATGAAGCTCTTTCGGGAAGTTTAGCCACTTTTAAGTGGGAAGGAAGTGCTGATGAATACGAGTTAGAGATTTCTGAAAACGTAGAATTTGTCGATCCATTAGTTAGAGACATTATTCCTGGAGATTTACAATTTTCAACAAGTAATTTGAACGGAAGCGCAGAGTATTTTTGGAGAATAAGAGCGATGAATCTTTGTGGACTATCCATCTGGTCAGATCCAATTAAATTTAGAACATCAAGTTTAAACTGTGCTCAAACAAAAACAGACAATTTGGCTCTACTTATATCAGATCAAAGAAGAGATACAGTTGAGGCTGAGATTAATGTTGATGTGACTAGTCCGATAGAATCTGTTTCTGTACCTTTTATTTCGGGTACTCATACTTGGATTGCCGATATGGTATTTAGCTTAATTAGCCCTTCAGGTACAGAAGTCATTTTGGTGGCTAATCCATGTGATATAGGTGTTCGATTTCAAGATTTTGAATTTGGATTTAGCGATGCTGGGATTCCATTGTCGGATTTAGCTTGCCCAACTACGGATGGTCGGATTTACCAGCCAGAATCACCACTGAGTGTATTTAATGGAGAAAACCCAAATGGTACTTGGACATTGCGATTGATCGATGAATTTGATTTCGATGAAGGGTTCCTTGAAAGTTTTCATTTAGAAATATGTGCAGCGTCAACAGGACAACTGTTTACACAATTTGCTGAATCTAGTTTTGATGTTTGCGCTATTGATCAAATTGAATCTTCATTTCAAATCAGTAATGATTTTACTTCTGAAGTTCAAATATCAACAGTTTCAGTGAATGACAATTTAACTGTTGCCATCGATAATACCACTGCAGCACCAGGAGAAACAGTCAATTATTCTATTGGCAATTTGGATCAATTAGAGGACATGAATGGCTCTGTTCGTTTCTTGTTTACATCTGGAGAGCAGTCAAGTGAATCCGTTGTCGAATTCAATTTCCAAAGTAGTTTGCCTGACTTTGATTTATTGCTGCCTGTCAACAATTCTGTTCTAGGGATTGGCGACGATCTTGAGTTTGATTGGGAAGATGTACCAGGTGCTACTGGCTACATTTTTGAATTTTCTTTAGACGATGAGACTTTTGCAGACCCTTCTTCTGTTGAGCTTCCTTCAGATGAATCGGCGTTTACGCTTATATTGGATATATTTGGGCCTGACCCAGAGCCTGCTGTTGTGCATTGGCGAGTCATTGCCTTAGGTACTGATTGTGACCGAATATCTGGAGCATCTTTGTTTATCATTGATATAAGAGATGGTGTAAATGAATTGGGTGATTTGACCATTACTATCGTGCCTAATCCTTTTCAATCGGATATTCTCATTGATTTTTCAGAGGCAACCAGCAACGAGTTTGTTGTTGATCTTTTCAATGCTAGCGGTAGTCGTTTAACGTCTCATCGCCTTCAGCCCGGTTCATCTCAACTTAATTTAGATACCAGTGATGTTCCACCAGGTATTTATTTTTTAAGACTCCAAAGTGAGTTGGGTGTTGTAGTTGAGAAAATAATTAAACAACAATAATTCAATCTGTATACAAGTATTGTTGTAGAAATTTTCTTGTCTTTCTATTTGACAATTGCATTTAAGCTTTGGATTCTATTACTACAATTTTATAAATTCTATCATTATATTAACATAGATTGTACCGCGAAGTTAGGCAAGACAGTATGGCTATTCACGCATGGGCGGCTGGGCAATTGCCTGTAGTCCGATCATGGGAACAACCGTAACCGAGGCTCGTCTGAGACAGAAAGGCTATATCCCTTTCGAAGAGTATTACCATAAAATTCGAGATGAACGGAAAAGAAAATGAAATGCTGTTTTATGAACCGCCGTATACAGCTTGTCCCGATAGAATTATCGGGGAGGTCCGTAATTACGGGGGTGTGAGAGGTGCACTCTGTCCCTACTTAGGGGCAGAGCCGCCTACTCGATTAGTCATAGGCTCTTTATATTTTTAATTACCATAAACTTCAATCATTGCTAACTCAGTTTTTAGTTCGTTTGTTCCTTCTTCAATGTCATAATCATTTTGTAGTCCTAACCAAAATTTAGCCGAATTTCCAAAATACTTTGATAACCTTAGAGCAGTATCTGCAGTTATTCTTCGTTTGCCCTTTATAATTTGACTTGTTCTAGTTTGAGGAATTCCAATTTCCTTCGATAATCTATAAGCAGTTATTCCGAGTGGTTTTAGAAATTCCTCGTTTAACACTTCCCCTGGATGAATATTTTTTAGTTTAGCCATGATAATCAATTATTTCAACGTCATAAGCGTTTCCTGTTCGCCAATTAAATATAATTCGAAACTTTTCATTTATTCTAATACTATACATTCCTTTTAAGTTTCCCTTTAGTTTTTCAAGCCGATTCGCCGGAGGTATCTTTAAATCTGCAATATTTGTTGAGTTGTTAATCATTCTTAATTTTCTTCGTACTACATTCTGAATGTTTGATGGAAACTTCTTCGATTTTGTTCCGTCCCAAATTTTCTCGGTTTCTTTACTAGCAAACGATTTAATCACTTTATTCGTTATTAATAACGCTAAAGATAACTATTAATCATTAAGTATGCAATAGGTTACTTTTTTCTTTATTTTGCTTATGACTAACGTATGTGATACCCTGTGTCTCCGACGAAGGAGGATATGCTGTGGTATCTATTGTGTGTGCCTTGAATGGGCACTGGTATAAATATAGTAATGCCACTTGATAAATGTATCAAGTCTCTAGGGAGATGAAAGTTCTCCTATCCCTGAAAGTGAGTGAGGGGGTCTACTAAGCCGCAAGGGTGCGATGAGTGATCATCGATCTGAAGTAAGCGGGACGACAAAATCTGGCAAGTACGAATAATAACTGATCAATCCTAGAAGGTCGATCTCCAATGGAGATCGAAGGGAAGGCACCGCGAAGCGGATGGGTGGCATATGAGGCATATATAGGGTAGTCGAGGTAGCACATCATACCGAAGGCGGATCATTCATCGCAATAAACCGTATACAGCTTGTCCCAATAGAATTATCGGGAAGGTTCGTGCGTACAGTGGTGTGAGAGGTGCACTTTGTCCCTACTTAGGGGCAGAGCCGCCTACTCGATAGTGGTAGTGATTTTCTTTTTATACCTATTCTAGTCAACAATTTTCAAGTTAAGACCAAATAATAAGATATCATTATAATTTGACAATGTTTCCAGATATACATTTTCGAAACGATAATCATAAGCTATATAAATGGAGATTGCTTTCCATATTTTGAAACTAATTTTTGGATTTATCCAAAGGTCAAAATCAGTACCTTCTTTTAAAGATTGAAAATAAAATAATTGTGAAGAGATGCTGATTTTATTACTGGCAAAGCCATACCCAAAATTTGCTCTGAATAGGAATATTCCGTTTTGACGCTTAGGTATATCTCTTTCACTATTTACAAATTCAGACCCATTGTAATTTGTATTTTCATATCCAAACGCTGCAATTAGGTCAAGTTTGGTTGAGCCTTTATCAAATGTTGAGCCTATGCCTATACCATATTGCTGTCTACGGTTTACTCTATAGATCAGACTGTTATCATAGTAATAGAATATTCCAGGATAGAATTTCTTTCTTCCATTAATATAATATTTCAAAGTAGCTAAGTCGTACCAGTTATCTTCTATTAATGTTGAATTGGTTTTATTATATCTATAGTTTGTCTTGTTTTCCAAATGCCAATTCCCATATATTACATCTAAGCCAATTCCACCACCAACTACCAATTGATTAAATCTACCAGATATTCTTCTTCCTGAAAATTCTATTTGTAGAGAAATTTGGAGAGTGTCTTTACTATTTTTTGCATGTATAGATGTCAATGAAAATATGAGTAATATCAAAACCACAAAGAGGGATTTTAATTTTATCATGATATCAATTGTTTAAGTGAGAGATAGATAAGTAAAAAAAATAGCGACCTGAATTTTTATTCAAATCGCTATTATATCTTATATCAAGGCAGAATCAGTTCACGGCTTTTAGAAGTTCAGTTGCTGCCAATTTACCAAATGCATTAGCAGCTTGAGGGCTTGCGCCGCTAATCAATTTTCTATCCATATGTACTGTTGCATCGGCTGCTTTATTTATAATAGTCACGCCTAATTTGTTTAATCTTTCACCATAAATCCAAGGCATCGCACCTGGATTATAACCTATCATTGGACCTTGTGCATCTACTGCATCAGGGAAGGAAGCAATCTTGTACCCATTGTAGATATAGGAATCTTTATCACCATTCATGCCAGCAGCAAGTAAGGCAGCAGGACCGTGACAAATTGCCAACATATGCATATCATTTTTATGATTCCATTGAATCACTTTGTTTAGATCTTGATTTTCTGGTAAACCTAGCATGGCTCCATGTCCTCCTGGAATAAAAACACCTACGTAATCTGTACTGTCAGTCATTGAGTTTCGAACAAAACTTGATAGACTTCCAGGATTCTCAAGTTTCTTCTTGAACTCTGGATAGAAATCATTGATGTATTTATCATCTGATGGCATGGCCCACATTTCAACGGCTACCGGTTTTCCCGTGGGTGTTACGATATCGATTTCAAAACCTGCATTTCTTAAGTGCATGGCTGGCACCATCATTTCAACAGGATGATTTCCTGTGGAAAACTTTTTGCCGTTAGCCATGGTCATGTATCTTTCCTCAGTGCAGACCATTAGTACCTTCTTGTTTCCTCTGTGTGGGTTATCATATGTAGTATTGTCAAAGTCAGTAGCAGGAGGAACTGCAATTTTTAAAGCTAAGGGAGAGGGAATATATGCTCCATCATCAGTAGCGGTAGGTCTTGTAGATATTTTAAAGGCAATGAAAGCAATTAGAAGAAAGATTGCTAAGCCAATTAGTATTTTTTTGAGCATGATTATAGTTGTTTGAGTTTGTTAAATAACGAATAGATGTGAGCAACTAGTCACTTGCGATTGTTTCCAAGCAATCTCTTGTATTTTAGATTTCACTTCTTTGTCCGTTATGACAAATACTTCAAATGGTTGCAAGCCACTTGATGTAGGAGCCAATCTGATCGCTTCTAAAATATTATCAATTTTCTCTTGAGGAGCAACCCTACCATTCATGGCTTTAGTTGCATATCTCTTATTTAGTAGATTTATATAGTCCATTGTACTGATTTAGAGTACAAAGGTCAGTATTCAGATTGTCTTAAAAATTGATCTATGGTAAAAAGTTAAGAATTTGCGATTTCCTTTCTCACTCGGCTTAGACTTTCTGGAGTAATTTCTAGAAAGGAGGCGATTTGATAATTTGGGCAGCCCCAATGTTTTCTTCAATGTGCTCCTTCATCGCCTCTCCGTTTCTTTCAATGCTGATTGCTTTCAGATCATTGATTATTTCATTTGATAGAGAAATATTTTTTCCTATATATTCGATTAATTCTTTCATTTCAATTCATGACCACTAACCGAATATAGCACTTGATGTTTGCGCGTGGAGTCACCGTCTAGTTAATAAATCATGATTTTCCGTTTTTGAACATACACGGTGGACAATAATCACCGATAAGTGATTAGCACAACACAACAAAAAATGTTGTGAGTTGCTACGCAATCACGAACATTTGTTGCTAATTGTTATGTGTCGTGACTTAATTCGTACACGTCTACTTTTTTATGTTTTCTTTTCGGACTAGAATTGAATTTTTTTAGTTCATTCTTCGCTTCAATATACATCCAAAGTTCAGGGTCTATTTTGAACATATCACCTACAGTAGTTGCAATTTTGCTATTAAATTTTCTTCTTCCTCTAAGTAAAGCATGAAGATTTGCATTCTCTATTTCTAAAAATTCAGCAAACTTAGTTTTCTTGATATTGTAAATCGTTAATAGTTCATTTAAAAATTCCCCGGCCAAAACTGTTTCTTTCGAATCACTCTGCAGATATGTCTTCATTTGCAATTTGACACCAATTCGTTGATTTTCTGCCAATTGTTCTTTTGGTATTTCCTTAATGTAAGCATCAAGAATGTTCTTCGTAAGTTTTTTTTCTTCGCTAGTTGTATCGCTTCTTTGTTTACCTAATATCTGATCAAAGTATTTATTCTTCATCGTTTAGTTCAATATTTAAATTTGACATGATAAGCTGTTTGCCAACTTCAGGACTGATTATCATTCTTTCTCTGAAAATTAGTTCTGCTTTATATTTCTTTTGATAGTATTCTATTAGTGAGCCTTTGCTTGTGAAAACTAGAAATCCGCGGTAATTTCCTTTGTTCAATTCAAACGACTTTAAGCAAGCATAAGACATCAATATTTCAGCAACATTCTTGTATTTGCCTTTTGAACCGAAGTTCCAAGGTGCAACCTCAATATTCATCAGAACATAGTAGGCGCTATTCTCTTCTTCAAGTTTTATAATTCCTTGAATTGCTTCCTCGAAAACAATTTTATAGAATTGAGCTTCTGAGTTAAAGAGTTGCTTCCAATTGAACTTCCATTCTTTGCTTACAAGTTTCAAATCACTTTTGAGAAACTGTTCGATTTGTGCTACGAACTCTTTGTTTTGTCTATTCTTAAGCCTAATCTGCACGCCCAAATATATCACTATTTGACACAGTATGCAAATATTGAATTATTTTCAGACTCATGACAGGTAACGGATTGGTGATGCCCAGCGTCTCCGACGTAGGAGGATATGCGATGATATCTATTGTTGAACTAATCACCTATCGGTGAAGCCCTCCAAATAAGACTTGGTAAAAATCTTGCCATGTAATCATTATTTAATCTTTAAATATGATCGACTTGACAAGATCAGAACAAGCCCTTGTACAGGCTAAATCAAATGTACAAAATCAAGACATACTTTCCATCACAATCCCGATGATCAATCGAATGAAAGTGGAGGAAAAATCCGAACAGACCATCAAGAGCTATGTGAGAGCTGTTGAAAAACTGGT
>CALLFA010000031.1 GCA_937997635.1 uncultured Saprospiraceae bacterium
TCGTCCAATGGTTTCTTGACATACATTTGATATTCTTTGTATCCCTTCATCCACCTACTGATGATTGTCCCTGAATTAAACTTGATGATGATTTCTCGTTCTATTATTTTAGGCTCTTCTGTTTCTTCCTCCTCTTCCGAAGTGTCATCCACTGATTTCTTTGGTTCCTCCATTGATACCCAACCGTCTTGATTGACAATGTTTTCAAGGAGTTTCTGCAAGTCTAGAATTGGCTTGGGTCTATTGTCTTTTCCAGATACTGTTTTGGATAGACCTTTATTGGTGTGTGATATAGCTACAGTCGGCAAATCAGCGATATCGCTCTTATAATTCTCTTGTAGAGCGAAGAAATTCATTCGTTCAAGTAGCAATGATAATTCGGACATTTGATCACCATTCAGTTTGTGCTTGTGTTTGCCTACTTTTTGTGTAAATCGACGGCCTTCATATACAGCATTTCCATTGTTGTCAATGTCTAGCGTATACACGGGGCAAGAGCCAAAACAGGCACCTTTATCCATTGTGATATGGAAGTCTTCAGAAACAGCAATTTTCTTCGTTCCGCAAGCAGTAAGTAGTATGCCTACAAACAAAATCAAAATTCTCATCAGTGTCAAATGTTTTTTAGTTAATAACCGGCAGTAAAAGTATGTGTAAATCTACTATTAGCGTCAAGTATAGACAATATATAAACTGCTCTAGGCCAATTATTGGTATCAATTGTGTGCACATTTACACTATTTAATTCTTCATTAAGAATAAGCTGACCAGAAGTGTTAAATATGGATACAATTGCAAAGTTAGATGTATTCTTTTCGCGTACAATTTCCAAACTCCCAAGGGATTGCCGTATTTCAAAGGATAGCTCATCTTCTATTTGGACATTGTTCGACGATACAATAAGGTCTGATCGGACATCATTCAAGACATCTCGCATTCGTTGTGCTTGTCCATTTGTGAAAAACAGCAAACATTCGTCATTGGTAAATTGCATATAGTTATTCGTCATATCAGAACTATTGCATGACACTTGAGGAAATTCAGGACATTGTGTGTAGATGACTTCCTGTTCTGGTGTGTCTTCTATTCCGTCGCCATCATTGTCACAAGTGGTGTCAGAACCCCAAACATGCGATAAGCCAAAATAGTGACCCAGCTCGTGAGTAAGCGTGCGGCCTAAACCTGTTGACACTGGTTCTTCAACTGAAGTTGGAACAAGACCAAAAGCTTCTGGTGAAATGATAATGCCATCTTCTGGAGTACCAGCAAGATCTAATGGTGCTGCAAATCCAAAAAAGTCTGTAGTGGCACCAACCCAAACATTTATGCATGAATCGGGATGCCATGCATCAGATCCACCAAGTGAATTAAACTTTATCGCTTCTTTTCCATCTCTTGAAAAGGCACTTCCAATATTATTTATAGAGGTTTGTTTTCTGATGATACCTTCTGATGGCCGACCATTTGGATCTTCATCTGCTAAGACAAACTCAAAATTCGGAAAGCCTATGTTTTCATGAAACAATTCTGGAATTAACGAACGATTATCGTCTAGGCCTTGAAAATCTCTGTTGATTCTGTCCATCTGTGTCTGGATACGCGCATCTGTAATCTGAACTTCATTTGGACGTTGGATAATGTGGATGACCATGCAAATGGTTTTTTTATTTCTCCATTCTGTTTGATGCTTGTGGAATGTGTAGGTTTCGCTGACTTCAGATGCATGGCTACACCTTTTTTTATACTCGAATGGTTGTTGCGAACTAGCAGTGAATACCAGAAAGCAAAATGAAATTAGGCAATATGTTCTTACGTATGGGTTCAAACTCTAGGAGATAACGGTATTAAGGTAATAAACACCTGCGAGATATGATAGTAAACGTCTAAATATATGCTTGATTGGATTTCTTAAGGGATATATATTGCATTAGGCTTAAAACATATATTTATTTTTTTAATCTTTGCACTCCTAAACCAGAGAATGAGGCAATATCATAATCTACTTCAGCACATTATTGACGAAGGTGTATCAAAACCAGACCGCACAGGGACGGGGACGATCAGCTGTTTTGGGTACCAGATGAGATTTGACCTGTCAGAGGGTTTTCCTATGGTGACCACTAAGAAAATACACTGGAAATCTGTTGTCCACGAATTATTATGGTTTCTGAAAGGAGATACGAATGTGGCTTACCTTCAAGACAATGGAGTGAGAATATGGAATGAGTGGGCTGATGAAGATGGCAATTTGGGACCTGTCTACGGTAAGCAATGGAGATCATGGAATAAGCCTGATGGAAGTAGTGTTGATCAAATCCAGTATTGTCTTGATTTGATTCAGAATGATCCAGGTAGTCGAAGAATAGTAGTCAATGCCTGGAATGTAGGCGAACTAGATGCAATGGCACTAACACCATGTCATTGTTTGTTTCAATTTTATGTTGCTGATGGCAAATTGTCTTGCCAATTGTATCAAAGATCTGCGGACACCTTTTTGGGTGTACCATTTAATATAGCGTCTTATGCACTGCTCACCATGATGATGGCGCACGTGTCGGGGTTGGAATATGGTGAATTTGTGCATACCTTTGGGGACGTTCACCTTTATAACAATCATCTAGAGCAAGCGGCTCTTCAATTAACGCGAAAACAACTGCCTCTGCCTACGGTTCGATTGAACCCGGAGATAAAGGATTTATTTTCTTTTGAATTCGAGGATATTGAGTTGGTTAACTATCAACATCATCCTCATATAAAAGCCGCTGTTTCTGTGTGATTTAGAGTTAGTAGTATTTTATTTAGATGAAATCTAAATAGGAAACATCGTATTTAATTATTGCGATATAAGATGACCAAACAATATTTTTGCAGCGAATTATGGCAGGGTTGTGCCATCTAACATAAAAGTTAAAAATAATGATATGTAAATCATTGATTTATAAAAGCTTAGTAAGCATCTTCTTTTTTGGACTTTCATTTAACATTTCCGCCGAAGTGTCTCCAGACATTGGGAAAAGCTTATTTAGGACAAATTGCGCGACATGTCACAACAAAAACATGAAATCGCAGTCTACTGGACCTGCTCTGGGTGGTATAGAAGAAAGGTGGTCAGACTATCCAGAATCAGATTTGTATGCATGGATTCGTAACTCTCAGGCACTAATAGCTACAGGCCACAAGAGAGCCAATGAAATTTATGCGGAATACAATAAATCTGTAATGACTGCTTTCCCTAATTTGACTGATGATGAGATTGGGTCATTGATCGCTTACATCAATGGAACCTATGATGGAACCTTAGTTACTGGCGGTACAACTCCGGTGCCTGGGGATCTATCGACTACACAAGAGAAAGGCATTGGATCATGGGTATATTGGTTATTGTTAGGTGTCTTAGGTCTGTTCGCCTTCATTCTCACAAGAGTGATCGGAAATTTAAACTACTTAGCAGCAGAAAAAGATGGGACTTCATATCAACGAAAAACAACCATTGAAACGCTAACCAGTAAAGGTGTTGTAAGCTTTATATTATTCGGCTTAGTTGTAGTAGGGGCTTACACAGCTGCATCAAATGCGATTAATCTCGGTAGACAACAAGGCTATGCTCCTGAGCAACCAATTAATTTCTCTCATGCCACTCATGCTGGAGTCAACAAAATAGATTGTCAATATTGCCACGACGGAGCTAGACGATCAAAACACGCAGTCATACCTGCTACAAATACGTGTATCAATTGTCACTCTGCCATTAAATTTGGTTCTGAATATGGAACGGCTGAATTGACTAAGATATATGCATCTGTAGGGTACTTACCAAAAGCTTCAGGTGAGTACATCAAAGATTACGATAAACTATCATTAGATGAAAAGAAAGAAATCTACACAGGATGGATGTTGGAGAATATCATAGAAAACGACGATAAATTCGATTCAGTCACTGAAGATTTATTAGATGAAATCGATGCACAGTGGGAAAATGTCGTCACCTCTTTAACAAGCGAACAGAGAGCTGAGATAAACGGCGAACCCAATATTGCTGGTCCTATCGAATGGGTACGAGTGCACAATTTGCCTGACCACGTTTATTTCAACCATGCACAACACGTCACGGTTGGTGGACTTGATTGTCAGACCTGCCACGGTAAAGTAGAAGAAATGGATGTGGTTGCACAATATTCCCCTTTATCAATGGGATGGTGCATCAATTGCCACAGAGAAACAAAAGTCCAATTTGCGGACAATGATTATTATAAGAGTTACGCCAAGTACCATGATGAAATTGCAGCAGGTGCAAGAGAGGGTGTAACGGTAGAAGATATAGGTGGTCTGGAATGTCAGAAATGCCACTACTAATTTCAATTAACGAATACCATTAGTAATAATAAATATTCATGAAGAATAGCCAAGATGGAATATGGATCGGAGGGAAAGACCTCAACAGAGATCCAGAATTTATTCAAGAGGCACAAAAAGAAGTCCACGATACTTCTCTACTCAATACCATAGGTGACGAATCAATCGCTAATGAAGTAGAAGGGTCAAGAAGAGACTTTTTAAAATACTTGGGATTTGGATTGGGTGCAGCCACGGTAGCAGCCAGTTGTGACATTCCAGTAAAAAGAGCCATTCCATATGTTGTCAAACCAGACGAAATTGTTCCTGGAGTTGCTACATATTATGCTTCTACTTATGTAAAAGGAGGAGAGTACTGCCCAGTCTTGGTCAAAACAAGAGAGGGTAGACCTATTAAAGTTGAAGGCAACAGCCTCAGCCCGATTACTGGAGGTGGTACTTCTGCAAGAGCCCAGGCTAGTGTTTTAGATTTATATGACATCAACAGATTAAGAGGACCTCAAGTTGCTGATGGTGAGGGTTTCTCAAGCGCATCATGGGATGACTTGATGTCAAATTTAAGTTCGTCATTAAACAGTGGATCTAGAATTCGTATAGTTAGTAATACAATATTAAGTCCTAGCTTCAAGTCACTCATTTCAGAATTTACAGCTAAGTATCCAAATACGAAGCTTGTTCAATACGATCCAGTTTCTGCTTCTGCACTATTGGATGCGAATGAGAAATCATTTGGAGAGAGAGTTGTTCCAGATTACAAATTTGACAAAGCAGACTATATCGTTAGTTTCAATGCAGATTTTCTAGGTACATGGATATCTCCAATTGAATACAGTAAAGCGTATTCTTCAAAAAGAAAAATAACATCTGTAAAAGGTGCTTCAATGTCAAGACATGTACAGGTCGAAAGCCACATGTCCATGACTGGTAGTAATGCAGATCACAGAATATTAGTAAAACCATCTGAGCAAAGTTCAGCAGTTGCTTTCCTTTACAACCAAGTACTTGGAGGTAGTGTAGGCACGGCTGGTTTGACAGACAAAGCAAAGAAAGGACTTCAAAAAGTAGCCCAGCAATTGATCGCTCATAAAGGGCACTCCATTGTGGTTAGCGGTAACAATAACCTTGGTGAACAATTATTGATTAATGCAATCAACAACCATTTGGGCAATTATGGCAACACCATAAGTTTTGCAAATGCATCCATGCAACGTCAAGGGAGTGATTCTGATATGGCGGCTCTTGTAGCTGAAATGAATGGAGGTAGAGTAGATGCTGTCATCATCAATGATGCAAATCCTGTCTATGACTACTTCGGCGGAGCAGCATTTGCAGCAGGTCTAGCCAATGTAAAATCAAAAATCGCCTTAGCATACAGACATAATGAAACAACGGCATTGTGCCAAGTGATTGCACCAATCCATCACGGTTTGGAAAGCTGGGGAGATGCAGAGGCTAAAAAAGGCCAGATTAGTATAATCCAACCAACGATACATCCTTTATTTGATACAAAGCAAGCAGAGGAAGTCTTTATGGCTTTGTCTGGCAGTAGTTTTGTCAATGATCAGCAACCATATTTCTCATATTTAAGAAGCAAGTGGTCTCAGTCGCTTGGGGGTTCAGGGTTTGCATCTGCAGATTCTATGGTAGATGGGATCTTACATGATGGCATTGTAAATGGTGAAGGAGGATCAGAGTTGTCTTTTTCAGGGATTAATGTTTCAGAAGCAACTGGTGCATTAGCCAGACCAAGTTCTGGAGATGGACTAGAGATTAGTTTCCAAGAGCCTGTTTCTATAGGTAATGGAGTACATGCAAACAATCCATGGTTACAAGAGATGCCTGATCCAGTAACAAGAACGACGTGGGGTAACTACCTCGCTGTTCCTGTTGAGTTTGATGGTGTGAAAAAGTTTATTGGATACAATAAATTGAAAGATGGTGATTTAGTAAAATTGACTATCGGTGATAAAACAGTGACTGTACCTGTTGTACAACAGTTTGGACAAATGCCTGGTACAGTATCCTTACAGTTGGGATATGGAAGAGAAAAAGGTGGTTTTGCAACTGAAGGCATTGGTGTCAATGTCAATGATTGTCTGACCGTAGTAGGAGATTCTGGACAGTACTACGCTACCAATGTGGCAATTCAAAACACAGGTAGAGAAGAAGAAGATTTTTCTTGTGTTCAGTACCATCACACGATGGGTGTGACCAGTCCAAATAAAAAAGGTGAAACCATAAATGCCGATGAAGCAGCATTGGCTCCTGGTTATGGAAATGTATTCGCTGGTTACCAAGGTTCATTAGTTGGACGTTCTATTATCAATAAAACTAACCTCAATCACTTAGAGGAATCAGTTGATGAATTGATCCATACTCGTCAAGAGTTTGAACATTTAAATGAGCAAACGTTGTATCCGTATGACGAGTACACGGAGAATAAATACAAAGAAGGCCACCATTGGGGAATGCACGTTGATTTGACAGCGTGTACTGGTTGTTCAGCTTGTACAATTGCATGTATGGCAGAGAATAATGTCCCTGTAGTTGGTAAGGATAAAGTCGCAAGACACCAAGAGATGAGTTGGTTGAGAATTGACAGATACTACTTTGGTGATGTCGAAAATCCAAACACAGTCTACCAACCATTGATGTGTCAGCACTGTGATAACGCACCATGTGAAAATGTGTGTCCAGTAAATGCAACAAATCACAGTAGCGAGGGACTTAATCAAATGACTTACAACAGATGTATTGGTACTAGATATTGTGCGAATAACTGTCCATATAAAGTAAGACGTTTCAATTGGAATGATTTCACGGCAGCAGATATTTTCCCTGCTAATCAAGTGAAGGTAAATGGTGAGGACATCCCTTACGGTGCAGATAACCTGACTCGAATGGTGTTGAATCCTGATGTTACAGTTAGATCAAGAGGAGTTATAGAGAAATGTAGTTTCTGTGTCCAGAGAATTCAAGAAGGAAAATTAACAGCAAAAACCGAAGGAAGAAAGCTGACTGATTCAGATGTGAAAACAGCTTGTCAAACAGCTTGCCCAACAGGAGCGATCACTTTTGGTGATATGAATAACAAAAGAGCAGAAGTCACAAAGAAGATTAATTCTCCAATGACTTATGCAGTCTTAGAAGAAGTGAATGTCAGACCATCGGTTATGTATTCTATGAAGGTTTTGAATAAAGATGAAAATTTCGACGCGTAGTCGATCAAAAATAAATTAGTTTAAATGAGTGCACCAGTTAGCCCAATTCGGACTCCACTTGTTGAAGGACATAAGTCCTACCACGATATAACCAATGATTTGGTTGCTGCTACAGAGCGGACGCCAAGTAAAACTTGGTTAGTAGCTTTTTTAATATCTGTATCAGTATTGACAGTAGGTATATTCTGTATACTCTGGACTATCTGGCATGGTATCGGCACATGGAATCTGAATCGAACGATAGGATGGGGTTGGGACATCACAAATTTCGTTTGGTGGATTGGTATCGGTCACGCAGGTACGTTGATTTCTGCCATACTTTTACTGTTCAGACAAAAGTGGCGTACTGGGGTGAATAGAGCTGCTGAGGCGATGACCATTTTTGCGGTAATGTGTGCGGGGCTTTTCCCTTTGATACACATGGGTAGAATTTGGATGGCAATGTTCATCTTCCCTTATCCAAATACAAGAGGTCCATTATGGCCAAACTTTAATTCGCCGTTGTTGTGGGACGTTTTTGCGATAAGTACTTATTTTACAGTATCCCTATTATTTTGGTACACAGGTTTGGTTCCTGATTTTGCAACAGTAAGAGACAGAGCAAAAGGATTCAGACGTAAAATATACAACTTCCTGTCATTCGGTTGGACCGGTTCTGCAAAGCATTGGCAACGGTGGGAAGCACTATCATTGGTATTGGCAGGTATTGCGACACCATTGGTACTTTCTGTCCACACAATTGTAAGTTTTGATTTCGCCACTTCTGTAATTCCAGGATGGCACACCACTATATTCCCTCCATACTTTGTGGCAGGAGCGATCTTCTCTGGTTTTGCGATGGTACAAACCTTGATGATCATCACAAGAAAAATACTCAAAATAGAAGAATACATCACTCTTGAGCATATCGAGTCAATGAATAAAGTCATTGTTGCTACTGGTATGATCGTCGGTGTAGCTTACTTGACAGAGTTATTTATTTCATGGTACTCTGGTTATATCTACGAGCAGTTTGCATTCTTTAACAGAGCGTTAGGGCCTTATTATTGGTCTTATTTTGGAATGATGTTCTGTAATGTGGTCTCACCTTTGTTTTTCTTTAGTAAGAAATTGAGAAGAAACATTCCGTTTACATTCTTCATGTCCATCTTGATTAATATAGGTATGTGGTTTGAGCGTTTCGTGATTATTGCGACGACTCTTGCGAGAGATTACTTACCATCTAGCTGGAGTTTTTATGTTCCTACATGGGTAGAAATAGGGATTTATGTTGGAACATTTGGATTGTTCTTCACACTATATCTGTTGTTTGTAAGAGTTGCCCCTGTGGTAGCAATCGCAGAGATAAAGTCAATCCTTAAGACATCAGGTGATCAGTATGTTGGACCAAATGCAATTCACCATGACGATCATGATCACGATTCTCATGGACACGATATTCACGAGCATGAAGACCATGACCCACATAAAGTTGGAGCAAGTGCTGGTGCACAACACAGTCACCAAGCTACAGAGACCAGTTCGACAACTGCGACAACGACAGCCTCGTCGGGATCTGCAACGGTCACACAAGATGATCTCACTAAAATAGAAGGTATAGGTCCAGTCATACAAGGCATATTGAAGGATGCAGGTATTTTTACATTCACAGCACTCAATAAGTCTAGTGTAGAAGATTTGCAGAGAATACTGGATAGCTCAGATAGAAGTACAGGTGGTAATAACCCAGAATCTTGGCCAACGCAAGCAAAATTAGCTGCAGAAGGACTATGGGACGAACTCGATCAATTAAAAGATAAATTAGACGGCGGCAAATTCGCCTAAACGATAGACTATGACAATTAGAGATAAAAAAGTCATCTACGGTTTATATGATGATGAGCAAGACTTGCTCAAAGCAGTAAAAGCTGCCAATAAAGATCATTTAGACATACTTGATGTATTTTCTCCATTTCCTGTCCACGGTTTAGATCCGTTATTAGGGTTGGAGGAGTCAAGACTTCACATTGCAGGATTTATCTATGGTGCCTTAGGTACACTAACGGCCTTTCTTGGAATGACATGGATTTTTACTAGAGATTGGCCAATCGTTTTTGGTGGAAAGCCACATTGGTCAGTACCTGCGTTCATTCCAATCACATTTGAAACAACAGTATTGTTTGCTTCAATAGGTATGGTTGTCACATTTTATGTCATCTGTGGTCTAGGTCCAGGTGTTACAAATCCGACTTTAGATGATCGATTGACAGACGACAAATTTGCGATTGCTTTTGATGCTGGTCATATCGATAGTGGAGCAGCTGAATCATTTTTTGCTCGTACAGGGGCATCTGAGGTAAATACTAAAATACTGTAAATGAAGTCGAGAAACATATATATCGTTGGATTGATATTCGTGGTTTACATGACGCTTCAATCATGTTCACAGCCCAGCGGTAATTCTACTGGTTCAGAATATATGCCTGATATGGCACACTCCGTTGCTTATGAAGCTAATTACTATAGCTACTATTACAACAACAGATGGGGTGGAGAAGAAGAATATTACAATTACGCTAAACCAAGATTACCAGTCTCAGGTACTGTACCAAGAGGTGGCGTGAATGAGGGAACTGCCCAAAAATCAGTGCCTTACTACTATGGCAATACTGAAGAAGAAAGAACTCGCGCAACAGCTGAGATCATCAAAAATCCTTTGATGATTACCGACGCTGGTTTGGCGTCAGGAAAAGATAATTATAACATTTATTGTGGCATTTGTCACGGAGCAAAGGCAGATGGTTTGGGCTATTTGGCTAGAGACGATGGAGCTTATCCTGTACAACCAGCAATACTGAATTCAGATGAATTTAAGGCAGCATCGAATGGAAGATACTACCACGCGATCATGCATGGTAAGAATTTGATGGGCGCATACAAAGACAAATTGAATTACGAAGAAAGATGGAATGTCATCCATTACATCAGATCACTCCATGCTAAAGAAGCTGGTGTGGCATACAATCAATATGAAAATGGTCTTAATGCCATAGATGTTCCTGCTGGAGATATCGCAGTAGTCGAAGAAGTAGAGATGCATGAAGCGGGAGGTCATCACGACGGACATGGAGATCATCATGACGATCATGGTGCTGACCATCACGACGATCATGGTGCTGACCATCACGACGACCACGGAGACAGCCACGATGATCATGGAGATGACCATCATGACGATCATGGACACGATGACAATCATTAATTAAAATCGAATACGAGATAGAATGAGAGAATATATAATGCCAGGCAGTCAACGAACACTACTATTCGCAGGAATGGGAGTAGGTGTGTTGTGCTTGATATTGTCTTGGTTTGTTGGTACAGATGAATTCCATACACGGTTTTGGACCAATCTTTTGCATAACACAGTTTTCTTTACGGGGATTTCTTTTATAGCTCTGTTTTTTATTTGTGTTTGTATCACTGCATGGGCAGGTTGGTATACCTTATTCAAAAGAGTCTGGGAAGCATTCTCCCTCTTTATGATATTTGGATTCGTCATCATGATCATCATAGCTTTAGGGAATTACATGGGATTCCATCACTTATACCATTGGAATGATCCTGACAGTATCATTAATGATAAAATCATAAACCACAAGTCAACATTCCTAAATAAGAATGTGTACATGATTGGTGGATTGATCGTCATGGGTGTATGGTATTTCTTTGCTAGAAAAATGAGATCACTATCGTTAGCAGAAGGTAGAGATGGCGATGCTTCATTTAGCTATCACCACACAGCACGTGTATGGGCAGCAGCCTTTTTGCCGTTTGCAGGATTTAGTTCTGCTTTCATCATTTGGCAATGGGTCATGTCTCTAGATGCACACTGGTACAGCACAATGTTTGCCTGGTATGCAGGAGCGAGTTGGTTTGTTTCCATGATATGCTTGACGTTGCTTGTGTTGCTTTATATGAAATCTAAAGGTTACTACGAGCAAGTAACTGGAGAGCACATCCATGATTTGGGTAAATTTTTGTTTGCCTTTAGTATTTTCTGGACGTACTTATGGTTTTCACAATACATGTTGATCTGGTACGCGAATGTGGGTGAAGAGACAATTTACTTTAGACATAGGTTAGATAATTATCCAGTCTTATTTTATGGAAATTTACTGATCAATTTCATTTTTCCATTTTTCGTATTAATGAGAAATGATACCAAGCGTAAGTTTGGATCAGTCGGGATTGTAGCTGTAATTGTTTTATTCGGACACTGGTGGGATTATTTCTTAATGATCAAACCAGGTGCATTGCACACGGCTCACGAATTAGCAGGTCACGGTCATGGACACGGCGGTGATCACGGTGGACACGATGCCGCTCACGCAGTTGAACATGCGTCGCATTTTGTATCAGGTTTTACCTTACCAGGATTAATAGAAATAGGAGTGTTTATTGGCTTTTTAAGCGCATTCCTTTACGTTGTGTATACACGATTAGCGTCAGCTCCACTAGTATCAGAAAGAGATCCTTATTTAGCTGAAAGTATCCATCATCACGTTTAAAAATAAAATTAGCTCATGACAGCATTAGTCATATTTTTAATTATAGTTCTCGTTGTTGTTATCTTACTCCAGATCAGTAAAGTATCTGATTTAGCGTCAAAGATTCGAGGAGAAGAGGAAGCAGAGCAGCAAAAGAATGATAGGACAGCATTGTATTGTCTATTGTTTTTGATCGGATTCATGATCTACTGCGTCTACACAGGATGGTTGTACAAGGACATCGTTCTTTGGTATGGACCACATACATCTGCATCGGCACATGGTGGCTCGATCGATAGCCTCTTTAATATCACAGCTTTTTGGACAGGAATTGTATTTGTCATCACTCATATTTTGTTGTTCTGGTTTGCTTATAAATACAGGAATAAAAAAGGTGTCAACCAAGAGTACATCACTCACAACAATACGATAGAATATATTTGGACGGGTGTACCTGCACTTGTTTTGGTATTTCTTGTTGCTAAAGGCCTAACGGTATGGAATGATGTAATGGGAGATGTTGATCCAGAAGATGAATACATGGAGATCGAAGCTATTGGTTCTCAATTCCAGTGGGAAATCAGATACCCTGGTCCTGATGGTAAGTTAGGTACCAGAAATTATAAATTGATCGATCCTGCCACCAATCCACTTGGCTTGGACTTCACTGATGAAAAGTCGCATGATGATTTATTTATCAGATCTACGGAATTCTTTTTACCAGTTGATAAACAAGTGAGAGTAAGGATAACAGCTAAAGATGTACTGCACAATTTTTATCTTCCACACCATAGAGTAAAGATGGATGCAATTCCGGGTTTGCCTACTTACTTTAAATTTACACCAGCTATCACTACAGCAGATTATAGAAAGAGACTCAAAGGACATCCAGACTGGATGGGGCCTGCAGTCGAAGATGAACCAGATGGACCAAAAAGATGGGAAGCATTCGAATATGAACTTGCCTGCGCAGAGTTATGTGGCTATGGTCATTACAGTATGAGACGAGTTTTAAGAGTAGTAGAAGATAAAGAATATCAACAATGGTTAGGTTCTCAAAAATCATACTACTTGTCAGAAATTAGAGGTACAGATGCAGATCCAAACAAAGGAGGCTTGTTAGGTGTTGAAGTAAAAGAAAGATCTATGAAATTTTTAGCTGATGTGGAACAAGCTATTTCTACACCTGAAGATGATACGGATAATTTAATCAATCTGGAACACGTGTTCTTTGAAACAGGTTCAGCTCAATTGAAAGATATTTCAGAATATGAGTTAGATAATGTGGCAAGTGTGTTGAATAAATACAAAAACATGATTGTTGAATTAGGCGGACATACGGATAGCACTGGTAATGCCGATGCTAATCAGGCATTGTCTCAAAGTAGAGCCGATAATGTTAGAAATTATCTGATAGGGAAAGGCATTTCGAATGCAAGATTACAAGCAGTGGGATATGGTCCTGACAGACCTGTTGACACCAACGATACGGACGAAGGAAGACAGAACAACAGACGGACCGAGATGCGAATTTTAACAAACAACATCTAATCTTAAAAAAAACATGGCAAATATTACTCCTTACGAAATAGAAGAAACTAAGCTGATAGAAGAGCAGGGATTTGATGATCATTTCCATGATCATCACCATGGAGATAAATTCCAGTCTAATTTCATTAGTACGTATATCTTCAGCATGGATCACAAAATGATTGCACGTCAATTCCTGATTACGGGAATGATATGGGCAATTATAGGTGCTGGCATGTCAATCATTTTCAGGCTTCAATTGGGTTTTCCAGATGAAAGTTTGGCTTGGTTAAAACCACTTCTTGGAAGATGGATCGTCATTGACGAAACGAGTGGGGTAGGTTCTCTTCAACCAGAATTCTACTATGCACTTGTCACGATGCACGGTACGATCATCGTATTCTTTGTCTTAACTGCTGGTTTATCAGGTACCTTTTCCAATCTTTTGATTCCTCTTCAGTTAGGAGCAAGAGATATGGCATCTCCATTCCTCAATATGTTATCGTACTGGTTCTTCTTTTTATCTAGTGTGGTGATGTTCTATTCATTATTCTTGAGTACAGGGCCATTTTCTGGTGGATGGACGGCATATCCTCCACTGAGTGCATTGCCCCAAGCTTCGATTGGTTCGGGGACGGGTATGACGCTTTGGACGGTATCATTGGTATTGTTTGTCGTATCGGTTCTTCTAGGAGGAATAAATTACATAACAACTGTACTTAATCTACGCACAAAAGGGATGACATTCTGGAGAATGCCATTGACGATTTGGGCGTTTTTTGTGACTGCTATTCTAGGCTTATTATCATTCCCAGTATTGGCATCAGGATTTTTCTTGTTGATGTGTGACAGAGGGCTTGGTACAAGTTTTTATTTAAGTGAAATATTTATTCAGGGATCTGCACTTGATTTTGCAGGTGGTAGTCCGGTATTGTACCAGCATTTGTTTTGGTTCCTTGGACACCCTGAAGTGTACATAATTATATTACCTGCGATGGGACTGGTATCCGAAGTGATGTCAGTACACGCAAGAAAGCCAATCTTTGGTTACAAGTTCATGGTTTATTCCATTCTTGCTATTGGATTCTTGTCATTCATCGTTTGGGCCCACCACATGTTTATGTCTGGTGTGAATCCATTTATATCAAACTTCTTTGTGGTATTTACTTTGATTATAGCTGTTCCATCAGCGATCAAAGTGTTTAACTGGATTGCGACCTTGTTCAGGGGAGATCTCCGGCTCAATACACCGATGTTATTTACCATTGGTTTTGTATCCATGTTTATCTCAGGCGGGTTGACTGGTGTATTCTTAGGTAATTCAGCAATTGATATTCAACAGCACGATACATATTTTGTGGTTGCTCACTTTCACATTGTGATGGGTATTGCAGCATTCTTTGGCATGTTTAGTGGTGTTTACCACTGGTTCCCAAAAATGTTTGGAAGATTCATGAGTGAAACATTAGGAAAGATACATTTCTGGGCCACATTAATTGGAGCCTATGCGATTTTCTGGCCGATGCACTACCTAGGTATGGCTGGTGTCCCGAGACGATATTATAAGTTTGATAGTTTCGATGCTTTCGGTTCTTTCGGTGATATGAATATGTTTATCACCATTGCAGCAATCGTTGTATTCTTTGCTCAATTGTTGATGGTTGTAAATTTCTTCTACAGTATGTTTTATGGTAAGAAGGTAACATCGAAAAATCCATGGGGTGCTTCTACCTTAGAGTGGACTACACCAATCGAACCAGGTCATGGTAACTGGCCAGGTAATTTGCCGGCAGTGCACAGATGGCCATATGATTACGGTAAAGACGGAAATGATTTTATATCTCAGATAACTCCAATTGCTGAAGGAGAAGAAGTAGATGCGCATTAATTTTCATGAATAACAAAGCACCACATATAAATCAAGTTGCTGTTACGGAATACTCTGTATTTCAGGAGTTTTCACTTTTGGTGAAATTTCGTCTCACGTCAATGGTGGTATTTACCTCAGTAATTGCGTTTGTTTTAGCATCTGGATTTACTGCATCTCTTGTAGATCTCGTACTATTGGGAATAGGTGGGTTTATGGTGGCAGGTGCAGCCAATGTGCTGAATCAAGTAATAGAGAAAGATTATGACATTTTAATGGAACGGACAAAAAACCGTCCCGTAGCCGCTGGTAGAATGTCCATGTCGAATGCAGTATTGATTGCAGGATTTATGACATTAATCGGTCTCACGATATTGGGCTTGTTTAATCCATTGACTGCGTTCTTTGGCACTTTATCATTGGTCAGTTACGCATTCATTTACACGCCGCTTAAAAGGCAGTCCAGTATTTCGGTTGCCATTGGAGCTATTCCAGGGGCATTACCTATGTTGATTGGCTGTGTGGCCTTTGATGGATATGTCAGCTATTTAGCATTGACTTTATTTGCAGTGCAAGTGCTTTGGCAATTCACTCACTTTTGGGCAATAGCCGTATTGTCTTTTGATGACTATGCACAAGCTGGGTATAAAATTGTACCTACTGTGGATGGCAGGCCAGCTAAGAGAATCAGATGGCAAGCGGTACTAGCTTCAATCCTAATATTACCATTGAGCTATTACTTATATGGATATTTGCACATGAATGTGGTTTCATTTTTATGCCTAATCATCATTGCACTTGGCTTTACATACTATGCTGTACAGTTTTTAATTGATAAAAAGGAGAAAAATGCTTTGCACTTAATGTTTGCATCGCTATTGTATCTGCCTTTATTCCTAACCATTTTAATGATAGATCAAATATTCTAAGATGGCAGAGATGGTATTAAAATCACACAGAAGTAGCCGCGTACACCCGCAAAAATTTGCACTATGGATTTCAATGGCGAGTATGGTCATGATGTTCGCTTCCTTATCAAGTGCATACATCGTCAGACAAGCAGCAGGAAATTGGTTTGAATTTAATCTGCCAAATCTGTTTTATGTCAGTACGGTTATCATACTCCTAAGCAGTATTGCATTACACAAGTCGTACAAGAGCTTTATTGCACAGAAAGAAACTCCATATAAACGATATTTAGTGTTAGCATTTATCCTAGGAATAGGATTTGTTGTGAGTCAATACTTGGGCTGGCAACAATTATATGCATTGGGTATAGATTTGAAAGGTAATCCTTCGGGATCATTTTTATATGTCATTACTTTCATCCATGTCTTGCATGTGGTTGGTGGAATTGCTTGTTTGATCGTTGCGATGATTCATGCATTCACTTTAAAGTTTAATGTAACAGAAAAGAGAAAACATAGATTTGAGTTGGTAAATCAGTACTGGCATTTTGTTGATGTCTTATGGATTTATCTGCTTGTATTTTTATTGATTTGTAAATAATAAAGAAACGTATAGATGGCATCAGAAATAGTCACACACGATACGGATCACGATGTAGACCATCATCACGATGATCATCACCATGAGGAGATGACTCCTCAGTGGGAAGGTGGCAAACCTCTCTTCAGAGCCAGTTATGGCAAACTGATGATGTGGTACTTTCTTCTATCGGATGCATTCACATTTGCTGGATTCTTGATTGCTTATGGAGCATTGAGATTTAGTATGCCTTCATGGCCAGTACCTGATTTTGTTTTCAGGTTGTTTCCTTTCGCAGGAGATACTGTGTTGCCACTGATATTCGTGACATTTATGACTTTCGTCCTACTGTTTAGTTCCTACACAATGGTAAGAGCAGTGCAGGAAGGGCATCGAGAAAATAAGAATGGTGTTGCTGTATGGATGTTTTTAACCATTATAGGTGGAGCTGCATTTTTGGGTTGTCAAGCTTGGGAGTGGGCCACGTTGATTGGTAAAGAGCACATGAGTGTGACTAAGAATCCATTCGGCACTCACACAGAGTCTGGCGCTTATTTAGATGCGAATGGAAATCCTTCTGATGATGTGTTTGAACCAGGCGCATCTTATTTAATGCATCATTTGGATCACCATGCGCATGCAGCAGAACATGGAGACGATCACGGAGATGACCACCATGGTGCTGGGCACACAGACTATGAAATAGGGAAGGATTACAAAGACGCAACAATAGATGAACGCGGTCTTATACATAGAAAATACATTGTCACTTCTGGTGAAGATGAAGGGATGATCAAAACAGAGATGTACGGCCCCAAAGCTTTTGGAGCACTATTTTTCTTTATCACTGGCTTTCACGGATTTCACGTTTTGTCAGGCGTTGTTTTCTTGATTATCATTTTTGTAAATGTATTGAGTGGACTATATGTCGAACGAAAGAACGGCTATGAAATGGTCGAAAAAATCGGACTCTATTGGCACTTTGTCGATTTAGTCTGGGTATTTGTTTTCTTAGTTTTCTATCTACTATAAAAGATTAATAATGGGATTAGAATATACAAAATCAAAGAAGATTGCGCTAAGTACAATTTTACTTCTTGCAGCTGTAACTGTTGTGGAAGTCATCATTGCGCTTTTGGGTAAAGGATACATCATAGAAGGATTTCATATGCCTTGGTGGCTTATGGGACTACTTATGATAGGCTTGAGCATTTTTAAGGCTGTAAAAATCATATTCGAATTCATGCACATGAGTTATGAAGTGCCACAATTCGCAAAGTCTGTTTTGTTACCAACAGGATTGCTTATCTGGGCCGTCATCGCATTTATGTGGGAAGGCAGTGATTGGAAGTCAAGAAGAAACTTGATACAAGACAAAAACAAGGATATTGAGAAAGTGGAAATGAAGAACGAGCAGACAGGTCAGCTGATTAGAGAAATAAAATCTGAGGATAGACATTAAACTTCTTTAAGATTGAAAAGTTATATAGATAGTGGGTTTGATGTTTTTCAACCCACTTTTTTTATACCTAAACTATGAGTTATATAAAGGCAGCAGCAGTTGTAATCATGTTATTTGTATTACCTGCTGTTTCATGGTGGTATTTACAATCTGGCTTGGATTATCAAAAGCAGATACGAGTTGATATTGCACCTAAGCGGTCGATTCTTATCAATGAAACAACGTCGGATTCCAAATCAAAAGTGGAAACGTTGTTTAAGGATAAAATAACGGTATTTGCATCAGATTCCATACTTAATGACAAACAGCAAGACATCATTAGTCGTATTTCAGAAAAATATGGCAATAGAGATTTCTTTCAATTTCTAACACTAGAAGATGCTAAGACAAAGACGATATTGCCATTATTATCTGTTAGCTCTGATTCTATTTATCTTGTTGATAAAGACATGGTGATACGGAATACCTACAGTTGGAAGGATGCAGACATTACAACTTTAGTTGAGCAAACCGCTACATTGATACCTTTACCAAAACGCCAATCTATTTCACTTAAAAGAGATATAGAACATGCAGAAGGAAACTAACCTGACATTAAAGCGGATGGATTGGTTCGCCTACATCGTTTCTGCTGTGGTCGTCCTCCTTGTGATCGTCATGAGAATGCCTGAGAAGAATAATTTTGGTATGGATTTCAGTTGGCTTCCTCCATTTTATTCAACACTCAATGCAATTGTAGCTGTATGTTTATTAATTGCCTTATACTTCGTAAAACAAAGAGATATAGCAAAACATAAAGCATTCATTTTACTCTCTCTAGGTCTTTCTGTGTTGTTTCTATTCTGTTATGTGGTCTACCATTTTACAACTCCGGAAACTAAGTATTGTGGTGTAGGTTCGATTCGGTATGTTTATTTTTTCTTTTTAATTACGCATATAATATTGGCTGGCGGCATATTGCCATTCATCTTGATCACGTTTAATAGAGGTATTCTGATGGAAATCGGGAAACACAAACGTTTGGCTAGATGGGTGTTTCCACTTTGGCTATATGTTGCCATTACAGGCCCCATTGTTTATTTGATGTTGAAACCATGTTATCAATGACAAAAATTAATTTCAAATTAATCGCATTGTTGCTTATCTGCATTTGTTTTGTGAGCCCTGAACTGATCGCTCAATGTCCCATGTGTAAAATGGCAGCAGAATCCAATTTGGAAAATGGTGGCTCTGCTGGTGCAGGTTTAAATAAAGGCATTTTATTTATGCTTACGACACCTTATATAATTGTCGCTTGTCTAGGATTTGTTTGGTACAAGAATAGAAAAAAAGAAGAGGACACGATGATCGATGATGTTAATGACCTCCTCCAGCAAGATTATAGCGCATAACGCTCCCCGTCCTTGTGGGCGTCCCCGCCTCAAGCGTATGTACCGTCGAATTCATTCGATGAATTAAAGCGTTTTTCCACTGTATTGTCTGTTAACCCAAATTGATCAATTGGTCATTTAGTTGGAATGGCCTTATCTAGGCTGAGGCGAGACGCCTCCAGCGACGTGCTCCTTCGTCCTTGTAGGCGTCCTCGCCTCAAGCTCATGTACCGTCGAATTTATTCGATGAATTGAAGTGTTTCTTCACTGCATTGTCTGTTAACCCAAATTGATCAATCGGTCATTTAGTTGGAATGACCTTATCTAGGCTGAGGCGAGACGCCTTCAGCGACGGTCTCCTTCGTCCTTGTAGGCGTCCCCGCCTCAAGCGTATGTACCGTCGAATTTATTCGATGAATTGAAGTGTTTTTCACTGCATCCATCTGTTAACCTTAAATTGATCTGGTTGGTCATTGTGTAGGAATAGCCTTTTCTAGGCTGAGGCGAGACGCCTTAAGCGACGGTCTCCCGCGTCCTTGTAGGCGTCCCCGCCTCAAGCGTATGTACCGTCGAATTTATTCGATGAATTGAAGCGTTTTTTCACTGCATCCCGTCTGTTAACCCAAATTGATCAATTGGGCATTTAGTTGGAATGGCCTTATCTAGGCTGGGGCGAGACGCCTCCAGCGACGTGCTCCGTCGTCCTTGCAGGCGTCCCCGCCTCAAGCGTATGTACCGTCGAATTTATTCATGAATTGAAGTGTTTCTTCACTGCATTGTCTGTTAACCCAAATTGATCAATCGGTCATTTAGTTGGAATGGCCTTATCTAGGCTGAGGCGAGACGCCTCCAGCGACGT
Organism: uncultured Saprospiraceae bacterium; assembly: GCA_937997635.1. Classification (GTDB taxonomy): domain Bacteria; phylum Bacteroidota; class Bacteroidia; order Chitinophagales; family Saprospiraceae; genus CALFUK01. The sequence goes on from CALLFA010000031.1 coordinate 20,680, forward strand.
GCTCCTTCGTCCTTGTAGGCGTCCTCGCCTCAAGCTCATGTCCTGCTGACCGCCTCAAGAAGTTAAACCAACTAAAAATACTTGATCGTCAAATCAATCAATTTCTGTTTAAAGTCATTATACGGTGGCAATAACAATTCCAAGGCATTTGGCATATGTTGCTTCAGCACACCTCGCGCATTCGAAAAAGCTTGGAAGCCAAACCAACCGTGTCCTTTGCCAATGCCGCTATTATTTGACCCACCAAAGGGTAAGTTGTTGTTGAAGAAGTGAACAGCGCTGTGATTGATACAGGTACCACCAGCTCTTGTGTTTGCCATGATGTGATTGATGTTCTTTCGACTCTTACTATAAATATACAGTGCAAGAGGTTTCTCTTTTGAATTGATGGTGTCGATCACCTCTGATATATCTGTGAATTCGGTAACTGGCATCACAGGTCCAAAAATTTCTTCTGTCATGAGTAAAGAATCTTTCGGCACATTAGTGACAACAGTCGGAGAGATGTAATCTTCATCACTATTGTAATTGCCACCAGTTTCTATGTTCGCTCCTTTTTCAACAGCGTCTTCAACGTAGCTGCTGACTCTTTTATAATGGCGATTATTAACTATCCGCGCATAAGAAGATTCTTTTGAAGCGTCTTCCGTATAAAATTTCTTGATGTTCTCTTTGACTGCCTTTACAAATGCCTCCTTTTTACTTTTATGAACAAACACATAATCAGGAGCGATACACACTTGACCATTATTTAAGAATTTACTCCATGCGATTCTTCTGGCAGCAGTTGCGATATTAGCTGTTTCATCTACAACAGTTGGTGATTTACCTCCCAACTCCAAGGTGACAGAAGTCAGATTTTTTGCTGCTGCTTCCATCACAATTTTTCCAATGAATGGTGCTCCTGTAAAGAAGATGTGGTTAAATGGTAAGGTAAGTAAATCAGTTGATGTTGCAATCGCTCCTTCTACGATGGCAACTTCATTTTCTGAAAAGACCTCAGAAATAATTGTCTTCATTATCTCTGTTGCATGTGGTGTACTTTCTGAAGGCTTGATCATGACAGTATTGCCTGCAGCCACCGCTGATACCAAAGGACCCAAGGTCAAGTTGATTGGAAAATTCCATGGTGCGATAATCAACACGACTCCTTTAGCTTCATATTGTATGTATGAACTTGAGCCCAGCAAAGCAATTGGAGTTGCGGCCTCATGCGGAGCCATCCATCTACTTAGATGTCTTTTAGCGTGTTTCAATTCACTCGTGACAGGATAAATTTCCGTTAAGTCCACTTCGCTTGGATGCTTTCTATAGTCATGGTAGAGCGCTTCCTTAATCTGCGGACGATACTTCATCACAGCTTTATGTAGCTTATTTAGTTTTGCTTTTCGTTGTTTGGCAGTTGCCTTCGCAACTTCAAATTGATGCTTATGTTGCAGGTCAAAAATTCGCTTTATTTCTGAAATGCTTGTATCAACAGTTTGTTTTACAGCTACGCTCATTTGAGTGGTTATTAACGGTTAATTAATATCAAAAGGTAACATTTATTAGCTACAACAGCAAAAGGCCATTAAGGTTAAAAATAAACATTCGTTAAAAAAGAAGGCAGGACAACTAATTATACACGTTTTAACGATAGTAGAAGAACAAGCCATCCGATTATAAATAACAAGCCACCAACTGGGGTAACAGGACCAATAACTTTTGTGAATGAACCAATCAGAGATTTAATTGCCAGTAAATACAAGGATCCTGAAAAGCAAAGGATACCTCCGATGAATAACCATTTAGATCGTCTTAGGTACTGCTGATTGGCATCATTCCACAACAGTCCTAATATGATGATGCCAAAGCCATGATATATCTGATATCTTGAGGCTGTCTCAAAGATTTGAGATGCTCTTTCTCCAAATTTATTTTCAATGAAGTGGGCACCAAATGCACCAGCGACTATACCCAGTAATATGATGAGTACACCAAGTCGTATATATCCTTTATGTATAGCTTTATTCAAATAAGATCATTTGTTTAAATAAGCTCATCTTCTAAAAGGTGCTTGGATATGTTTCCGTCTAGGTCATCTGGATGTCTACCTGTCTTGACCATATCATAAAATTTGGCATAAGAAACCTGCATATAAGGGAAGAGCCAGAAATAGCCAATAAATAATGTCAGTATGCATAAGATACTCCATCCTATGAATCGCAAGCTAAAAACGAAATAATTAGCTTTGTGTCCATCCATGATATCCCAACTTTCACGTAGAGCATCTACACCAGAAATGTTTGGCTTGTCGGCCATGATGAAAAAAGTTTGACTGAGTCCCAGACTTATTATAATGCCTGGTATCACTAACAATATAAAGCCAGCCATCACTGCAATCAAATAGAGTAAATAGGCAATTAATGCTTGACCAAATTGTTGGAAACCACTAAATATATGTTCTACATCTGCATTATTTTCTCTTGAAATTTTTAATGTGAAAAAGGCAAAGCCAACGGCTAGAGGCCCCGATATGATGAACATACCTACTATTGGAATCATGCCTGCTGCCAAAGCGACTGCCAAATAAATGAGAGAACCGAGCGCTCCTATTCCCCAGTTTCCTGACAAAGCTTGTCTTGCTGAAACAGTTAAAGATGCATGGCTAATTTTTGCTGGTAATTGTTCGCTGTTTGTCATGGTGTGATTTTATGGGTTATAAAGTATGAATCTAAGGATTAAGTTAATACATTTTTGGCAATTCCCAATTAATTGGTTTGATACCTGAATTTCTCAAAATTGAATTGGTTTGACTGAAGTGGTGATTGTTGAAAAATCGATTGCCAGCCATAGGAGATGGATGAGCAGATGTCAACACATGATGCTTGGTCTGATCAATTAACTCAAGTTTCTTTTTGGCAAAATTTCCCCAGAATAAAAAAACGACACCTTCTCTCTTGTCTGATATCGTTTGAATGACAGCATCAGTAAATTCTTGCCAGCCTATCTTTTTATGCGAACCTGGTTCTTTATGTTTTACAGTCAAGATGGCATTTAATAAAAATACACCTTGTTGCGCCCAAGCCGTTAAGTCTCCGTGAGTGGAAATTGGGATGCCCAAGTCCAGTTTGATTTCCTTAAATATATTTTTCAACGAAGGTGGGACTCTGACGCCTTTTGGAACACTAAAACTTAAACCCATTGCCTGACCAAGTCCATGATAGGGGTCTTGACCTAAAATGACTACTTTGACCTCATCAAATGGAGTTGTATTGAAGGCATTGAAAAGGAGATTGTCTCTCGGATAAATGGTATCGCCTTTCCTTTTGGCTTCCTGTAAAAATGACTTTAGTGCAGCAAAGTATTCTTTCTTAAACTCATCTTGTAAAACAGCCTTCCAACTGTCATCAATTTGGACATCTCTCGTTTTGAATGGATTTCCTTTCATCAAAAACAATATACTAGATTCTGCCTATTATGTGGAATGCAAGTATGAGATGTAATAAGAATTACCTTGGACCTAACATTTGGAATTCATACTTTATAGAAGATATCTTACATTCACCATCACAATTTCCTCAAATAATAAATGATGCTACGCTAACGGTATTTGCAATCCTTCAACAATAATATCCAATAATCCTAATTCAGAGTTATTGAGAATTTTTAATGTTAGTCTCAGACAATTGCTTTATTCTCTCCTCTGCTCTTTTATAATAACTAGAATTAGCGCTTATTAGATTGAAGTAACGATTCGCTTCGGAGGCATCACCAGTATCTAAATGACTTAAACCACGGTAATAATAACTTGCATTATCAAACATATCTACGTTTTCCAATTGTTTGAGTTCAGTTCTTGCTTCGTCATGTTGGCCAGTATTTAAAAGAGCAATACTTTTATACAAACGTGCTTTATTGACTTCTACATTAGATAGGATTAATGCATCCAAATGACCGATGGCTAACTTATAGTTTTCATTATTGAACGCCTCAGCGGATAGTTGTAATAGCTCATTTGACTCTTGACTTCTTTCTTGAAAGGATAAGGGAGAAGCCTCATAATCAATATGATGCAGTGAAGAAGAATTAAACAGTGGGCGAATGAAAAGGCCTAAAACCAATACAGCTGCTGCCGCTAGAGGGAGGTAATATCTCCAATTGCTTTTCTTTTTAATTGAGATGGTTTTAGTTTTTAAAGCTGGATTAAATTCTTGACCAAGCTCTTTAATTAACTTTGAAGCAGATTCAGTTTGGTCTTTTTGGCTCACATACTGTCGCATGTCTTTCAGAAGAGCAAATTCAGAAGCTAATGTTGGATCACTTTTTAGCTGAGTTTCGAACTGTATGCTCTCCTGTTGATCCATAAGACCATCTAAATATTTATGTATCAGGGATTCACTCATTTTATGTATTTCTTGCTTCCCATAATGGGAAATATTTGTGTTTTACTATCAATTTTTTCCAAGTCTCAAAACAGGCAAATTTTCTTCGATATACAGTATTAGCAGAAGGCATATCTAGAACTTTTGCTATTTCGCTTGCTGGTGTTTTTGCTTCTGTTAAGGGTATCAGCTTTTGACACAATGGCGACAACTGTTTTAATGTTTCACCTAGCATCGACTTCAATTTCAATTCATCATCTTGATTTTCATATTCAAATAGTTCCTCATATTGTTTTTCAGTATATCGTTGTAATTCTGTAGTTCTTACCTTTTGTTCTTTGGTTTTTTTTCTGAGTTGGTCGACCCATTTGTTTCTACATACTCTAAAAAAGTAAGCACCGAATGGCATTTCTGTCTTCCAATCTTTATCCGATATAATGTGTAAGATGGCTTCCAAAGATTCTTGAAATACATCAAAAGCATCCTGCTCTGAACCCGAGTTTTTCATTACCCATATGGTAATATCTGGTAAGAAAGTCTCGTAGATATTGTGGACAACTTCTCTATCTGCAGACTTTAATCCTTCTAAGTAATATGTGCTATCCATTGTATTGATTAACCAAATTCACTATTTTTTGAAGAAATTTATCTAAATAGGGTAAGTATTTTGTTATTCGACCGAGATCTTAATAGAGTACTCATTAGAGTTTTCTGTAAATGCATATTAATTCCGTACATCTAGAACATAGTAAATGCTACGAGAATCTATGGTTAAATAAGGTTTATGATCAGATTTCTTACAACAATATTAGCGATAATCCTTTATCTGTCAATAGGTTATGGGCAAATAGATACGCTATGTCCGAATGTGATTATCGTCAATGATTCGCCAATTGAGTCAGGTAGTTATGAAGCATTTTACGCTGTACAATCGAGAGGAACAGTAGCACAAGAAAGTGACGTCATCATGAATGCAGGTGAGTCAGTTGAATTAGGCGCTGGTTTTTCAGTGGAACAAAGAGCCACTTTTCTTGCCTTTATCGAAGGCTGCACGCAGGATTGTGTGGAGTCACTACCGTTGTGCGTGGGTGACCCTTGTGATCCTTTAGAAGGACAAACTGATGATTCAGGAAGGACATTTGCAAATAACCAGATTATTGTGTCTTATCACGAAGAATCACAGGCAAGTCCCATTGATCCCATTTCCATAAAAGCATTTCTAGATGTTAATGCTGGTGTCGATGGTTCAGAAACTACGATAACTCCATGTACGTGCGGTACAAATATCTTTATCTACGAATCAAGAATACCTATAAATGTTGAAGGCACAATCATACAATCAAACACAAATGGTGGTCCTAATGAAGAAGGAATTTTCTTTGGTTTGAATTATTACTTTGAACCGATTATGGATAATCCAAATTCAACTAATGGGTCAATCGGAATAAACCAAAATGCTTTAGCAAGACTATCGAATAATAACAATACACCTATAGTTGCATTTCTTGATACTGGAATTGATTACAACTTATTGCCTGATGAAATTTTATTGAATCGAACTTCTGGGTGCTTTGGAGGCCAAGATGCTTTTGGTTGGAATTTTATTGATAATAATAATGACATTTTTGATAATAGAGGTCATGGTACAGCAGTTGTGATGTCATATTTACATACGCTCAATCAAGAAGGCATACCTTTAAATAATCAAAGAATTTTACCTGTGAAAGTTCTTGATGACTGTGGACGAGGGACCTTGTTTAGCGTCATATGCGGAATGTACTATGCCCAAGAAAAAGGTGCCGAAATTATCAATAACAGTTGGGGACTTTATGAAAACGAATTCCAATTACAAGAAACAGTTATCGATCTTGCTCAAAATGCTGGCATTACAATCGTTTGTTCTGCTGGTAACCTTCAAGAAGATTTATCTGTAACGGAACACTTTCCTTCTGGCTATTCTAACTTTTACGATAAAATTTTGCCAAATGGAAGTACCATTGTTTCTCTGCCGATAGATAATGTATTTGAGGTTGGTGGTTTATGTCACGGACTGGTTGATCCACCAATAACTTCGGGACCAATACCATTTTTACCCCAATCAAATTATAGAGATTATATGTGGGTTGAGCCAGCAATAAATGTTCAAGACTTAATAAATAATACCTCTGTAATTCCAATAGATCCACCAATATCATGTGGCATCAGTGGGACGTCTTATGCTGCACCTCAATTGACTGCTGGTGTTTTAGATTTTAGATTGATGAATGGTTTTGCACCCTCACAAACCGAAATGATTCCAATAGGAAGAAATGTTAGTGGCACATTTAATCATTTTTCTTACACCCAACGTTGATTAAATAGGACTGAATTTTAGTATTTTTCCTGAAATTCAGATGACATCAAGATAAAACAGGCCATACCATTTCTTAAGTCGCTGGTGATAATGTCATTATGTGTTGTTATTGGAACAACTGCATTTTGCCAAAGTTATCAAGATCGAATTGAAGAGGCTAGATCGAGTAAAACATATACTATAGAAGAACAAATTGAAAACCTTCTTACACTAAAACAAGAATTAGATAAGCTTGCATTTAAGGATACGCTAGGCACAGTAGAATACTTTTTGGCTATGCGTTATCGTCAATTGTTTAAGTTGGAGAAATTAATTGAACATGCCACTAATGCCATAGAAGCGTATGAGCAATCTGACTATGTAGGTTACAGATTATCTTTTTGTTATAATATAAGGTGTTTGGCATATAAAGAACTAGGAAAGCAAAAAGAAGCAATATCTGATGCTTTGGCAATTGAAAAATTGGAATTAAACGGTAGGGGTTTTGAAGCACTTGGGGATGCCATGAAATATCAAGCAGAAAGATTTAGAATCAATGGCGATTTTGAATCATCCATTAATAAATTAAATAATTTCTTTCTTACAGATAGAGCTGATTCGCTAAACAATTATTTCAAGTCTAATCTTTACCTCGAGTTGAGTATGGCTTATTCAAATTATGAAGATACTCTTTCGCTATTTAAAGCAATTGAGGCAATTGATTCTGTGACAGTCTTGATACCTGACATCAATAACCGCTATTTATACAGAGATAAGACAAAAATAATTGCTTTATCCCAACTGGGGCATATTTATACTCAATTCGAACAGTGGGATACCGCAATTAAATATTACGAAGAAGCATTGGATGTAGCAAATAAAGTGTCTATAGATCTTGAAATAAATCGTTTCAGAATGTCAGCCAAAGTCAATCTTATTGAATTGTACGGCAAGACTGGGCAAACTGATAAAATAAAACAATTTGAAGGTACAGAGTCAGAATTATATGAGGAGACTAGTCCCTTGGAATACGCTGCTTTTTATGAGAATTTAGCCACTCAATATCGGAAGAATGGTCTTTTAACTATTGCTGCGAATTACATTGAAAAAGCAAAAGACATTCTCAATCATCCACAAGAAAAATTGCAGATTCAAAAATACAAGCAACGGCTTTCTACAACACTACTAGAAGAAGTAGAGACGAATTATGCTTATTATGTCAAAACTGGTAATCGAGATAACATCCTTAAGGCAAAAATGACAATGGTAACATTGGATAGTCTAATTGACTTAATCGGACTTGACCTTTTATTCGAATCGTCTGTCTTTGAGTGGAGAGAAACAGCAAAGTCATTCTATAATGTCGGATTAAAGGTAGCATTTGTTAGCCAAGACATAGATTTGTTTTGGCGTTTGGCAGAGAAAACAAAAGGTCTCGCATTATTAGAAACGATTATCAGAAATCAGCAAGCGAATAGAAGTCCAGAATATGAAGAGGTAAATAGTCAATTGTTTTCACTGAGAAAATTGGAAGCAGAATTTATAAGTCAAGTTGAATCCTCAGATCTCGATGCGAGTGCGAAAGTGGACCTAGAAGAAGAGCTCATTAAAAATAAAAATGCTCAGCTAAAATTATACATCGATGAACAAGAGAAACTAAGTAAAATAATTCCAGACGTTGTGACCATTCAAGACGTACAACAATTATTGAAGGAGAAAACTCTAATCACATTCGCTAACGATAATGAATATCTCTATGGCATTTCTGTAAATAATGAGCACGTTGAAATGAAACAATTGATAAAGCTCTCTGAGTTTGAACTTTTGCACACCAAGTGGTATCAGTATCTAACCAGAGAGAAATCTGATGAAGACATAGCGCTGATGCCAATTTTATTGAGTCAGTTTAAAGACCTCAAAAAATCCATAGTTGTTATTCCAGAGGAGTTTACCTGGACAATTCCTTTCGCTGCTTTAAAGAATGAAGAATGCACATTTGCGATTGAAGACTATGGGTTTAGTTACGATATATCAGCCACGTTCTTTCATAACCATCAATCAAGTGACCAGTTTCGAATACATCATGCATCTGCTGTTACTCCGAACTATACAGGAAGTAAAGCAAAAAGTTTAAGCTTTGCAGAGAACGAAGGCAATGATGTAGCAAAAGTATTAGACGCGGATCAACTTACAGGTCGGCGTGCGAATAAAACAAATTTTACCAAAACTCTTGCGAATAATGATCTGCTGCATTTTTCTGGACATTTAAATAATATAGACGGAGAATCCTTTTTGCTGTTATCAGAAAATGAATTAGTGTCTACAAATGATATCTATCATGTCACATCTCAAGTGAAGATTTTATTTTTGAACGCATGCGAGTCTGCGACTGGTAAAGTATTGATAGGAGAGGGTATCGCTAATTTTGCGCGTTCATTTATGCAGGCAGGAAGTGAAACTATAATTCAGACTCTCTGGAATGTAAATGATTATTCTAGTTCTGTAATAGCAACTCAATTTTATAAAGAATTAAAAGAAGGAAAACCAATAGATGAAGCAATGCGCTTGGCTCAATTAGAATACTTGAGGAATGCGGATGATTTTGTACGACATCCGTATTATTGGGCTAGCATTGGTGTATTAGGTAAAACAGATGCCGTTGCGTTTGGATCTGTATTTAGTCTTTATATGTGGATAGGTTTAATCTTGGTTTTAGCAGTCATCATTATGGTGTGGTTTTTTAAAAACAAGCATTAGAATGATCTAATTATAGCTTAAATTGGCTCTCTCTCTATTGCTGAGGCTAGAAGCCTTCAGCGACGCGTTTTGAGACTGTTCATTAAAGTGTGTCTTATATCTTTAGAATATGAATAGCAAAAAATTATTAGAAAGCTTAGAGAAAGATCCTGAATTAAAAGCAAGATTCAAAGATCATTTGTATAACAAAAAGCCATTATTTGGAGAAGATAGTCCCTTTTCTGATTTGCTACAAACGATGGTCAATCACATGCTAGAAGGAGAGATGGAAGCATATATGAAAAATG
>CALLFA010000032.1 GCA_937997635.1 uncultured Saprospiraceae bacterium
ATACGCTGAAAGAATCAATCTAAAGATTCAAGAAATAAAAAGAATTGCAAAAGGATATAGAAATATTCACAATTTTATAATCATGATATATTTCCATCTCGGTGGGCTAGAATTAAAACCCACTAAAATTGGCTAAGACCCAAAACTTTACTTTTTTATCTTATTTGCCTTTTGTATTCAACTATATGCAACAGCTCAAACAAATTCAACTGCTACTCCGTATGTACAGATAATAAACGGTAAATACCACTATAACAATAGTCAAATAGCATACAAGGATCTTAAAGAGAAATTTAAAGACCTCCAACCGTTTTATCAGGAATCGCGCAGGGCTACTGCGTTGTCTACAGGAGGCGATATCTTAGGTGGCATGTCACTAGGAATATTTGCTATTGGAGTTGGTAGTGCATTGAACTGTGAGGATTTAGGTTGTCTAGGATCTGCAGCTATCATAGGCCTGTCATTTCCATTTGGAATCGTTGGCACTATATTAAAATTGACATCCAAAAGCAAAAAAGATAGGAGCATACAAATGTTGAATTATGGGCTCCATAAACAACTTGAGGAAAATGACTTATCATTAAACTTAAAGTTATCCGGCAGTGGGATAGGGTTGATTGTCGTTTTTTAAAATAGATATTGTCTGTCTTCAATTCAGAAAGTCGGACAATCCCCATTGTTCTTTTTCTTCTTTCTCTTAAATAGCTTGAAACGCTTTATCTTTTTGGCCTTTTTACGCTTTGTTTTTTCTGCACACTCTTTGTCAGAATAAGCCAGCATATAATCAAATGATGCCGCCTTATCCACAACATTGTTGTTTTGAAGCAAGAATGGATTCTTTACTTCTAAAGTAGGCCGGGCTTCATTGAGTTTAAAATTCGTCAAGAACTTATAGTTGTTGTTAAGGGAGGTTCTTGATCTGGCTAAATCTTTGTTGTAATCCAATACATTATGCTTCTTCTTGTGTTTAGACCAGAAGTCATCGTTCAAGCTTGTAAATAATTGATACGATTGATTAAATTGCTTCTTACTTGCGTAATATATTGCCAAGTTGTTTTGACTGGATACTTCATTATTTCCTATCCAAATGAGTCTTGCTTCTTCTTTTAGATTTTGCAAAAAGAGAGAAAGAGCACGATTACTGTCATAGACTTTGGTCATGTTTGGGTTCAATTCTTTCGCTTTTTGAAATGCAGCCGCCGATGTTTCAAAATATGGATTCGCCCTATAGTCACGTCCGCTATTCTTGTGATTCAAACCAACATCTTTATAGATAATGCCCTTCACATTCCAGACAGTGTGGTTATCCATGTGTACATTAGCTAAAGAATCGATTAAGTGCAATGCTCTGTCATTTCTATTAAGGAAGGAATAGCTAATTGCTGTCCCTAGTTCAGCATTCAAATTCTCGTGTTCCATTGACTTAGCACGATCAAAACAAGCGAGCGCAAAGGAGTATTTTTTCAATCTTACTGCGGCATTGCCCCATACGACATACGTATTTGCTTGTGATACATGGCGACCTCTTAGCACTTCAAGTGTTTTTTGATACTTGGATAGCCTTATATAATAGTATGCCAACAGTTCTCGCGCACGCATATCTTCGCTTGGCTCTTTTCTTAATTCGTTCTCCAGTAATCGTATCGCATCCGGCATTTTATTAATTCTCGCCAAGCTATACGCTTTTAGAAGAGTAAGTTCCCGTTGCTGATGTGATGTTGTTTGAGCATGATTTATTTTTTCTAAAGATTCTATACTCAAGAAAGGATTACCCTGCATCAAACCCAAATTACTTTTAGCAAATAATAGATGTGTATCCTTGGGTTTAATCAGTAAAGCACGATCATAATATTGATGAGCCAAGTCAAACTGTTGATCACCCGCTGCCTGTTCTGCTAGTTTTATAAAAGCTTCAATTTGTTTTTCCTCGGATTGTCTTTTGAGTCCATTGGCATATTTCTCGGATGATGTTCTTCTTTTTCCACCTAAGCTTGAGGCTTTTTGAAAATCATCAATGGCAATCAAAAATTCTTCTTTATTGAGATACAATAGTGCTCGGTTGTAATAATGTTCTGGGTTTTTAGCATCTTTTTTGATGGATGTATTGACCAGTTCTAAGGCTTGCTCATAATCACCTGACAATCCTAAAAGGACAGTCGCATTTTGCCTGATTTTTTCTGATTCGCCACAGTGCTCTTCTGCTTTGACGAGTAATTCTTCTGCTCGCTCTAAGTCAAATTGCTTTAAGGCAGAATTTGCGGAATTGATGTAATTTGACTGGGAATCTACCTTTGACGAGATAATCAAAAGAAAAACTACAAGAATACCGATTCTATAATTTTGTTTAAACACCGAACGATTATATACCATTTGTACAATCTTAACTTAGATTAAGTTCCTAATTATCTAAAGCTTAATGTTAAAATGGCAGGTGATAGAATTTAACGTGATTGGCAAAGCATTAATTTGCATTAACATAATCAAATTGACTGAGCAAGATCGAAAACGACTACCAAGTGGTTGCTTGCACTTGTTTTTCTCAATATCCTATCATCACAGAGTTATTGACATTCATCTATAACTATTTATTTTAAAAGCGATTATCGCCAAATCGAGGACATACCATAATGGTATCATCAACATTTCCTTAGCCATTAACCTTAATCTGTTATATTTATATTTTTTGGATTTGCACCAAAATGGATCCATTTTGCATCATATCTATTGTACAAACTAAGAAATGCAAAAATTACTATACTTATTTGTTTTCAGTATTTGCCTACAGCATCTATTGATTTCTCAGCAAATTGAAATTGCCAAAACAGCAAAAGATCAATTATACATTCAGACAGATAAGGATTACTATCTAAAGGGATCTACGCTGTTTTTTAAGGCCTATTTATCTGACCAATCAGGCAGACTAGGCACTTCTAAGTCAGAAGTTATTTACGTTGATCTCATCAATATTAATGGAGAAATAATAGAAACCAAAACCATTAAAACACATGATGGTATGGGCACTGGCACGTTCAATTTAGGCTTTGCAAAAGATGATGGTAAATACTTGATTAGAGGATATACCAACTATATGAAAAATTTTGACCCTCGAGATTTTTATAGGAAGGTAATATTTATTGAAAATGGACAACTAGACAATGCTAACCATACTAGTAGCTTAGCTACATCAAAAGAAATCAAATTTGACATGTTCCCTGAAGGCGGTTACTTAGCAACAGGCCTAAAATCAGCTGTACTTATACAGGCTACAGATGAGAATGGAAATCCGACAGCTTCCACCTTTGATTTAATGGAGAATGATGAAAAAATGTCTACCCATAAAACTAATGAAAATGGATGTACTAAAATAACGTTGACACCTAAAAGAGATACACAGTATTCCATCAGTAGTCTCGGGAAGTCGTATATGCTTCCTCAAAGTGTCGACAAAACTGTATCGCTCAAGGTTACAATCACAAATGAACATGTCACAGTAGCTGTGCACTCAACAGTAGAATTAAATGATTATTCACTGGCACTCATACAAGGTAATGATAGTATAGAAACAATAAATCTTCAAGCAAAACAAAGTCAAGATCATGACTTTGTTTTAAATGATATGCCTACAGGTAACCTTCGACTTGCAGTTCTAAATCCTCAGAAAAAAATTGTAACTGAACGATATGTTTTCAATCATATTGGTATTGATAATTATAATGTAGATTTTGAACTTGATGCTGAATCTTATGACAAAAGATCCTTAGCAAGTATTAGTGTAGATGTTTATGATGATGATGGCGAATCACTCCCTGGTAATTATTCATTGTCAATTATTGATAGATCTTTCAATAAAACATCTATGACAAACCACAGCATAAGAACAAACACATTGCTGTCCAGTGGTACTCGATTTAATTCAATTGATCCAAATGCATTAATCATTGGAGAGCAAGATATTGACATCGAATTAATAGATAATTTTATGATCATGTATGGCAACTCTTCAAGAGAAATCATTGAAGCAAAAGTTCCAAGGTTTAAGTCAGAAAAAGACATGTCACTACATGGTAAAATACATTTGAAAAAAGATCCAACTCAAGGTGTCTCTGCATCGGGTGAAATGTATTTACTGCAATCGTTCTTGGATGTCCATTCATTTCGTTCCGATGATGATGGACATTTCACCATCCCAACTAATCTAGATGCTGATTCCATTGATGTGCTATTTAAAGTGGGTGAAGTAAAGAAAAATAAAAAAACGAATAAAGTAGAAGTTAAAGTCAATCATAAATTAGACGTTACTATTCTTAGCCACGAACATCCACCAGTTAGCAAACACAGTATAGATTTACTAAAAAAAGCCAGACCTATTGAATTCCAAAACCCTTCTAAAGAAAAAGACACAGCTATCACGCATATAGCAGATGAAAATACCATTTACAAATATGAAGATCTACTGCGTTCCCAAGATTATGATGGCACAACCTTGTCGGTACAATTAGAAGAAGTCTCCATTAAAGCCGAAAAACAAAACGACGACATTAACTTTTACAAGAAACAGATGCTTTACTCCACACCAAATTCACGGATACAAACAAAAGACATTCCATCAATTCAATTTTATGATGATATTTACTCAATATTAAGAAGACTCCCAAGTGTTCAATTTGATGGACCAATTTCTGGTAGTGGGACAAAACATACTATAATACTAAGAGGGTATAGTTCTGGTCTTGATAGTGGTGGAAGTGCTGACGACTTAAGAAGAGCAAATGCTGCAAAATTTATGCTGAACGGAACATTTGTTTCACAAGTGGCTATTGAGGCTATTCGTCCTTCAGATATTGCTTTTGTAGACGTCATATCTAGTCTAAGTCAACTAACTCAATTTGGTGAAACTGGTGTCAATGGAGTTATTGCCGTGTACCTTAAAACTGTTGAACAAGATCAACGTCCAAAAATAATTGTTGACTCAGATCTGATACCACAAAAGATTAAAGGGTATCACATTCCAGATTTATTTGAACATAAATACTATCCATCTGAGCAAACTGACAAGTACGATTCAAGAACGACAATCTATTGGAATCCACATATTCAAATCGATGAATCCGGAAATACCATTGTTGAATTTTTCACTGCAGACAGATATACCACTTACGATGTCATACTTGAAGGCATTACAGATGATGGCCTACCAGTAAGGGCAATTTCTGAAATACAGGTTTCTAAATAGGAAAATTATGCGATGTAACTTAAATATACTATTCATCCAATCAGCAATTATTTTGTTATTTGCTGAAACTCTGTCTAGTCAGACTATTTCAGGCATTCTATATGATAAAATTAAGAATCATGCTGTCCAAGATGCCTATGTATTTATCGATGACAGTTCTATTGGTACAATCTCTGATGAGTCTGGCTACTTTAATTTAGAGCTAAAAGAATTAAATAATCTCACACTAATTGTTTCACATATTTCATACGAGAATAAAATGGTAGAGATTAAACAAAACACCTCAACTCTCGATACTATTTTCTTAATAGAGAATTCATTTGAATTGAATGAAGTTGTACTAAATACTGCCTCAAATAAAAGGCTTCGTAAAAAACGAATGAAGAGGTTCAAAAATGCATTTCTAGGTTCTGACGAAAATAGAAAAAACGTCGACATTTTAAATCCAGATGTTATCCTATTTTATGAAGAAAATAATACATTATATGCCATTGCTGATGAGCCAATCATCATACAAAACGATCATCTCGGTTATACCATCAATTTCTTTTTAAAAGAATTTAAACTCCAGAAAAATGAAGACGTTTTTTACAAAGGCAACACCAGTTTTAAAGAAATGGATGGAAGTAAAAAAGAGTTGGCAAAGATAAAGCGGAACAGACGTAAAGTCTATGAAGAGACACACCGGAGTTTTTTCTACGACCTAATAAATAAAAATATAGAGGAAGACACATACATTATCGGCTCATCACAAAAAAACTACATCGGTAAATTTGTTCAATTTTGTCCCGTTGAATTAGATTCTCTAAGTATTATTGAAAACTCCGATGGAAATTTCGAACTGTCTATAGAAAATCACTTTACTGTAAAACCAACAAACGCTTTACAAGCCAATAACATAGCCGATGCTAGCAAAGGAGGAGGAAGATTATATTCTACTAGTTTACAAGAAGTAAAACAAGATAACCAAGACAAATCGATTTCTTATCTAGGCTCTAAATCCAATAAAATAATTATTGACAAAAATGGTAGAATTATTAATTCAAGTGAAGTAGAAGAACATGGTTATTGGGCAACAAAGCGGATCGCCTATATGCTCCCTTTAGACTATAAGATTATGAAAAGTAAAGAGTTTCAATAATTTACTCCTAGTATATGTTTTGTATCCTCTAATGGTTGTTTTGAAAAACATAAAAAATATCCACCACCACCAGCACCACACAATTTGCAAAAATATGAATCACTATTTATGCCTTTTTTCCAAAAATCCAAAAAGCTGGTAGGAATAAAATCTGTGAATTCTTTAAGCTGAGTAATAGACAATTCTTTTATAAGCCCCATAAAATCATCTTCCTTCGAAATAAATGCTTCTAAAGCAGCATTACTTTTTTCTGAAAGTAATTGATGGTTTAACATCCCCGCTTCTACTTTATCTAAATATAATTTAATAAAGGTTTTGGCTGTTCTTGGCGTATAGGATTGTATTAATGATATACAATCCCCGCATTCGTTTACATTGACATCAACCACTTTGGAAACTCCCTTTGATGTCAGTATTGGCTGATTAGCGAAAGACACTAAGGCATCTGTACCAGAACTTTTACCATGAAAGACTGATTCAATTGCAGCGAGATCTTGTTGTATTTCTTTTATCGTTGATTTTATATTGTGTGAAAAACATTTGTACAAAGCTGCAGTCAACGCCCCTGAACTTCCAAGACCTCCTTTCTGAGGAATATCTGAATTAAAGAATAAATTTTTCCCGACTTCTTTTTGAAAAAAATCAATATCTAAAATATCATCAGGAAGAAGATGAATAATGTTCGCCAAAGCAGGATCTACCTCACTACCATAGTGCCATGAGCCTTTAAAGGTATTAAATGGTACGGATAATGCTTGTGACCCTGTCAATACAGTTTGCTCTCCAAACAATAATATTTTTGATGGGAATGAATATGATTCAATGTTCACTCGTTCTCTTTTGTTCCCACTTCCAGGCCGTTGACATAATATCACTAATTCCGAATTGAGGTTGCCACCCTAAGAGCTCACTAGCTTTTGTTTTATCTGCAAAAATTGAGACAACATCTCCCTCTCGCCTCGGGCCTATCTCATAATTGATGTTCATACTTGCAACTTTCTCAAAAGCGTTAATGGCTTCCAAAACGGTAACACCATCTCCAATACCAAGATTTATAATTTCAGTAAGTCCTTGTTCTGATTTTTCCAAAAATTGCAAAGCCAAGACATGAGCTTTTGCTAAATCTACCACATGAATATAGTCCCTCACACATGTTCCATCTCTGGTATCATAATCGTTGCCATGTATCGTTAAGCTATTTCGTTTTTTAGCAGCAAACTCTGTAATTACTGGAATCAGATTTAATGCTTTATTTATTGGCGATTCTCCTATTTCACCAGATGGATGTGCACCAGCTGGGTTAAAATAGCGTAAACTAATATTTGACACCGATGTTCCACCCAAAATATCTGATAATAGTCTTTCCCCAACTTGCTTAGTATAAGCATACGGTGATTGTGCTGCTGCCATTGCTGTTGATTCTGTTACTGGCAGTTCAGTGACATTTCCATATACAGAACACGATGAAGAAAAAATAAATTGCTTTACCTTGTACTCCAGACATAAATCCAACAAATTGAGCATTCCAGTAATGTTATTTCTATAATATCTAGATGGTTGCTCGACAGATTCTCCAACAGCTTTTAATGCAGCAAAATGAATAACCCCATCAATCGTGTTGCTGTCAAAAATAGTTTTCAAGTCTTGCTTATTGCATAAATCTACAGGATAGTGACCAAAATCCTTTTCACAAACCTTAGAAATTTGTTCGTATGTTTCAGCAGATGAGTTGACAAAATTATCTACCGAAATAACGTCATAGCCACTTTCTAAAAGTTCGATAATCGTATGACTTCCTATGTATCCTGCACCTCCTGTAACTAGAACCGTTGCCATTGTGTATATTTGTTTCCTCAAATCTACATATGTTTAATTTAACTAAAGAATTAAGGACAATCGCTCGTGATGCTGGTGCAGCAATAATGGATATTTACAATTCTGCCTCGGATATAGAAATAGAGTTGAAAGGTGATGACAGTCCATTGACAAAAGCAGATAAAGCTGCAAATGATGTCATTTGTGCAGGCCTCGAAGCACTCGAAGTCAAATACCCGATTATCTCTGAAGAAAATAAGCTTCTTCCTTATGAAGAGCGAAAAGTCTTCACGCATTGCTGGATGGTTGATCCATTGGATGGGACGAAAGAATTTATCAAGAAAAATGGCGAATTTACAGTAAACATCGCTTTGATAGAGCAAAATGAAGTTGTATTAGGAGTCGTATATGCACCTGCTCTTGACGAGATGTATTGGGCTGAAAAGGACAAAGGTGCGTTTTCTTTCATCAACGGCGAAGAGACCAAATTGACAGCTTCACAATTCACGATGAAAGACAGTGGCCTCAGAGTCGTTTGTTCTCGATCCCACTTAAATGATGAAACACAAGCCTTTGTAGATGCACTTGCAGAACCTGAATTGGTAGCGAAAGGCAGTTCATTAAAGTTTTTGATACTGGCAAATAAAGGAGCAGATGTCTATCCTAGAATTGCACCTACAATGGAATGGGATACAGCTGCTGCACAAATCATTTTAGAAGAAGCAGGTGGCGAAGTTGTACAATACAAAACCAGTGAAAAAGTTATATATAATAAAGAGGACTTACTCAATCCATTCTTTGTGGCGAGAGGAACCCTCGTAGATGCCTAAGTTGGTATCATATTTGTTATATTATAATAAATTGCAATATGATTTTGTGTCGTCTGTTAGTATTTTCATTTCTCCTGTCTATATTGGCAGCATGTGCTTCTAAAAAAGAAGTTGTAAAAACATCTAAACCTCAGCAAGAGGAACACGAATATGCCGTACATTTTATTAAAAATTCGACATTAACTGCTGTGACAGAAAAAGCAGAACGAGAAGGTAAATTAGTCTTTGTAGACCTATACACTGACTGGTGTTTGCCTTGTCAGTTGATGGCAGAAGAAGTGTACTCTGATGAGAAAATTGGCGACTTTATCAATGAAAACTTCATTAGCTATAAAGTCAATGCGGAAAAAGATAATGGCCCTGATTTGAAGTTTTTATACCAAATCGAAAGCTTCCCAGGGTTGCTGTTTTTAGATGCAAGAGGAAGAGTACTTACCAGGAAGGAAGGTGCTGCTTTTCATACCGAGTTACGAGACTTAGCAAATCAAGCCATCCAAAAGCATAAAGGGAACAGCTAAACCTTTCATATTGCGAAAAATAATATGTATTTGTATTGTTTGAAATATTTAGATAAACAACTATAAAACAGTACTTTACATTAGAATTTCTAAGACAATTAACACACTGCACCAGAATACTTTGGACTTCGGTTCAATTTTTGAATAGTAATTATTGCGAATTAGCACATCTCCTCCTGGTTGTGACTGCAAAGTGGTATTAATACAAATCCGTTAATTATGCATGGCATACCCCGTTATTGTCAACAATCTTCCATTTTTTTGATGATCGCATTTTCACTATTAAGTGTGAATCTCACGGTGGCCCAAATCTCCTGTGATGATTCTGGCGTGCCGCCATTTAACCCGTCAAATGCTACCAATCAAGTTGGAAATCTCATTTCCAATGTGGACCTAAACATGAACTTTTTAGGTACATCAACAAATACTGATCAAGGTGGCGCAGGAGAATTAGTCGCTATGGATGGTTCAGAATTTTGCGACGATAATGGCGCTGCAACAGGACTTGGAGAGGGGCCTGATTTGAATATAGAAATCATTGTTCCTGCCGATAAAAGACAATCATGCTCTTCTGCTACTTTAACGATTACACTCAGAGGAGATTTTAATAATTCTGCTGAAGTAGCCTACATTGTTAATGAATGTGGGGTCATTATCGCTCAATCGCAAAATACTGGATTACCAGAAAACGATAAATGTGATGTCATTTTCCCATTAGAAATAGTTATTCCGGCAGCGGATATCTCCGAAGCTGCTGCTGATGGAGTCATCAATTTTCAAATCAGAACTAACGGAACACCAACGAATACTTGTTGCCAAGGAACACAGGTTGATCAGACATGTCGCGGATTTAGAGGAGTAGATTGTAATGGAGATGGAATTTTAGATGGAAATTGCTTAGCATTCGATTCATTCATTTGGCCAATAGAAAATACTGCAGATGCAGGCACGCTGAATTCAACAGACAATTTCGTGTGTCCTGGAGAATGTTTGGACATAGATGTACTATTGGATTTGATGTTTGATGACCCAATTGGCTCAGGTACAGATGCTGATATGAATCCAATGACTGGTTCCTATCATCTCGATTTTTATTTAAATGGTGGTCCCGTTCCTGCTAATCCCTATCCCACAGATGGTGGAACACCTGGAGATTTCATCAATGTATATGATGCTTCGACTGGTGCTAATCCCCAAGTACAAGTTTGTAATATGGGTGGCATGGGTATCCAAGATCACACAAATACGAATGCACCATTAACGAGTGGAGGGGCACCTTTACCAACAAATACCTTAATAGAAGTTGTAGGATCTGTTTGGGGAGATAATAATGTGGAACCTGTAGGTGTCGGCTCTTGTTTTGGAGAGATCTTAAATTGTGGCGATAATACTAATTATATTTCTTTTGTCTTACTAGAGCCTTTAGAAGCCATGGCAGTTTGTGAACCATGTGCTAACGGAGATTCAGGAGAAGTCGTTATTTCTGGATTTTCTGGTGGACTACCAGCCTTTGACCCAACAGAGATGTATCAGATTCAAGCTACAGGTGGCACACTTTCAGCTGCAACTGCTGGTGTTGGTGGCTCAGTTACTTTAACATTACCACCTGGCGAACAAGCTTGGTCAGCCACCATTATTGACGCTCAAGGGTGTGAGTTTTTCTTATCAGGTGTTTGCGGTCAAGACCAGCCATCGTTTTCAGTCGATATAGGGGCCAGTCCTATGTGCTTTACGGATGGTGCTAGTAATATATCATTCTTTGACAGCAATGGAGATTTAGTTGATCTCACAGCAAGATTTATTGATGGAGACATTACTGATGAGGAAGTAAAAATCACCAAAGCTGACGATGATTCTGTCTTCGGCTCAAATTTTGACACCTTCGATGCAGCTGCAGATTTTGGATTATCTGGTGGCGGAGCCGTTTTTCAACTTGATGCTGGAGATAATGTATTCAATGTCATTCCAGAAAGATTAATAGGTCAAGACTTTAGATATGCAGGTATTTATGAGGTATGCTTGTGCATTCCTGCATCAGATGATTTTGGTTGCGAACCAGTCTCCGCCTGCGGAAGACTTACCATACTGCCATCCTTTGATCCGTGTTTTGAGTTAGAAGGAACCTTTTGTGAACTAGGGCCAAATATCGTTATTGATGTTGATGCACAAAATCCAACTTTTGTCAATTTGGGCAATTCTTTTTTGGGTAGGTCCAGAAATGAAATGAGTGTATGGCAATTGATAACACCTGACGGAACAGTTTTGGAAGAAGGGGATCCTGGCCTTGTAGGTGCTGGAAGTGGAGATGCTACCTTACAATTGGCAATGTTAGGAGCTAATCATGGTCCAGGCTTGTATACACTTAATCATGAAATGGGAATAGACATTTGTGCTACCTTCTGCAGTCGCACATTTGAGATAATAGAAGACCAAATGATTGTCGTTGAAGATGTAAAAATTGATTGTGAAGTCAATCCTTCGGGTACTGTCGCATTAAATGATTTAATAGACCAAACAAATTCAACAGTTAATGCTCTTGGAGGAACTTGGTCATTTATCAATGGAGGCTCTGCAACTGTTGCTGGCTCTACACTTTCATATACAGAGGCTGGATGTTATCAAGTAGAATATACACCACCCTTGCTACCTGAAAGTGCTGACAATTGCGAAGCGAATGCAGTAAGGGCTTTCATATGTGTTACAGAACAACCTCAACCTAGTTTTGATATTCAAGATCAAGTGTGTTTTTCAGCCGGCGATGACCCAACGACCCATTTATATACACCTTTAGTCAATAGTCCAGCTTATGATGGAACAGCTATGAGCATGTGGGTCGTGTCAGGACCAGCTACTCTTGTGAATGCAACTACTGGACAGATTCAAGTGACAGGTGTTGGAACAATTATATTAGAGCTAACAGAAACAATCGTTTATCCTGCTTGTGGTGATAACCCTGCCGGGGAATGTACAGAGTTATTTCAAGTAACCATTAATGTGGAAGATGGGACAGCTCAAGATGCTAGTTTTACGTTTGAACAAGATCAATGTCCAGGTGCTGGCATAGCACTTACTCCAACAGTGGCAGGTGGAGTATTTACTGGAGATGGAGTCGGCGATAATGGAATTGGAACTGGAGGACGGTTACAAATTCCTGAAAACTGCGAAGATGTATTAGTCACATATACATTAAACACGCCTAATGGCTGCACATCATCCTTTTCTGCTTTAGTTCACGCTGACAGAATTGACCCTGAATTCACAACTCCTCCAGCTGACATGACAGTGGAATGTGATGGAGCAGGTAATACTGCTGCACTAAATGCTTGGTTAATGAATAATGCTGGAGCTGTAGCTGACGATAATTGTGATGTAACAATTACAAATGAACTAGTGAATACAATCTCAGGATGTAGTGCAAATGCAAGTGTAGCAGTTTATAACTTTATTGCGACTGATGCTTGTGGAAATGAAAGTATACTCCAAGCTTCATTTATCATAGAGGATACCATGGCGCCTACTTTAGAAGTTCCAGATCCAATTGAAATAACTTGTGCAGACATTTCAGAAACTTCAAGTCCGGCAGCAATCATAAAAGACTGGTGTGAATCAGCTACTGCCACTGATTTGTGTGGTTCAAATTTTGAAATATCCCATGATTTTATAGAAACAGAACTAGATGTTTGTGCTGCGGAAGACTATCAAATAATTGTGGTTTTTACAGTAACTGATGAATGTAATAATGCCATTAGAGAACGATCTGTCATCAACGTTTTAGTTGACGATACACCACCTGTGATTTCAGTACCTCCAACTTTAACACTGACATGTGATGATATTTCAGCGACAACTGATCCTTCCATTGTGATTTTAGATTGGATTGCTTCTGCTACTGTCGAAGACGATTGGGATACTGATCCTGTACTCACCACTGACTTTGATCTTATCGATTTAGACATATGTGCAGGTGCAGATTATGACATTACTGTAGCGTTTACTGCTACCGATGCTTGCCTAAATGAGTCGATGGCAACTGCAATTATAAGCATTGAAGTTGATGCTGAAGATCCTGAAATCATTCTTCCAGCAGACTTGACTTTAGATTGTACTTCTATCAATGAAAACAGTGACCCTACTGCTATTATTTTAAACTGGATTGGACAAGCGACTGTATCAGATGATTGCGACTCTGCTCCACAATTGACACATAACTTTGAACCAACAGCTTTAGATGTATGTGCAGTTGCTGACTTTACAATCGATGTTATTTTTACTGCAACAGATGCTTGTGGAAAAGAAACTGAAGCTACTGCTTCTATAAATATTGATGTTGATGACATCGCTCCAGTCTTGACTGTACCTCCTGCTCTTATTCTGGATTGCCAATCAATAAGTGAAACAACAGACCCATCAATTCTAATTTTGGATTGGCTTAGTCAAGCTACTGTAACAGATAATTGTGATACAGACATTGTTATAACTAATAATTATACTGCTGTGACTATTGATGTATGTGCTGATGGAGGCCTTACCTTACCTGTTGACTTTATCGCCACTGATGCCTGTGGGAATGAAACCATATTAAGTTCAACAATCAATGTTATCCAAGACGTTGAAGTCCCTGTCTTTACGTTCACACCTCCAGCATTAAGCTTTGATTGCGCAGACATTAATGCAACACAACAAGTCACCCTTTCTGGTTGGTTAGATAGTGCAACTGCTATGGATAATTGTGATTCAGATGTAGTCATTACAAACGATTATACAGAAACTAGTTTAGATATTTGTGATGGTGCAGGTACAACCGTTGTCACTTGGACAGCGACTGATGCTTGTGGTAATTTTGCTACCGTTGAATCAACAATAGAAATTACGGAAGATACGACTCCTCCAGTATTAGAAACTCCAGAAGACCTAGTTTTACCATGTACAGATTTAGAAACTACTACAAGTTCTATAAGCGCTTGGTTGGCAAGTGTTACAGCTACTGATGTTTGTGATCCAGATGTTTTGGTCACCAATGACTACGAGGGCTTTAATATTGATTTATGTATCGGTAGTACAACTCTTGTGACTTGGACAGCAATAGACGCATGTGAAAACATGTCTACAGTAACTGCCAATTTAATTATCGATGGAGATGATGCGGCACCGATGTTTACAGTGACTCCAATGCCTTTAGAAATTAATTGCAACAGTGGTGACATCACTTTAGGCAATTGGTTGAATAGCGCAGTTGCTGTTGATGCTTGTGATCCTGACATCACCATTACAAACGACTATAGCCCAACTGCTATCGATATTTGTAGTGGAGGTGGAACTGCAGAAGTCACATGGACAGCAACAGATGCTTGTGGTAATGTCAGCACCACAACTTCAACAATAACAGTCATGCCAGATGAGACGCCACCCGTGGTGGTAGCTCCAGCAGACCTGACTTTACCGTGTACCGATTTAGAAACAACCACAAGTTCCATCAGCACTTGGTTGGCTAGTGTGACCGCTAGTGATGTTTGCGATCCAGATATCATTGTCACCAATAATTACGAAACATTCAATGTTGATCTGTGTACGCCAAATACAACGACAGTGACTTGGACGGCAATTGACGATTGTGGCAACACCACAACAGTCATGGCCGACTTGATCATCGAAGGAGATGAGACAGCACCGGTCTTTACCGTTACCCCACCAACTTTAGAAATAAATTGCAACAGTGGTGACATCACTCTAGGCAATTGGCTGAATAGTGCAATTGCTGTTGATGCTTGTGATCCTGACATTACAATTACCAATGATTATAGTCCAACTGCTATCGATATATGCAGTGGCGGTGGAACTGCAGAGATAACTTGGACGGCAACAGATGCCTGTGGGAATGTAAGCACCACATCTTCAACAATAACAGTCATGCCAGATGAGACGCCTCCTGTGGTGGTAGCTCCTGCTGACCTGACTTTACCGTGTACTGATTTAGAAACAACCACAAGTTCTATTAGCTCTTGGTTGGCTAGTGTGACCGCAAGCGATGTTTGTGACCCAGATATCATCGTCACCAATAATTATGAAACATTCAATGT
>CALLFA010000033.1 GCA_937997635.1 uncultured Saprospiraceae bacterium
CATTTTTCTGGCATTCAGCTATAATCTTCAATTTTTCTTCTGTGGTAAATTGTTTTCTTCCACTAGGTAACTGTTTCATGTCCATAAGTTCTAAAAATATTTTTAGAACTTTGTCTGATTATTTACGGGGCTGTAACACAAGGATCAAGCCTGCCTGCCGGCAGGCAGGTGCTAGGATTAATAAAGTGTTGCTGTAGGCGTCTCGCATCAGCTTAGAATGGCTCAATCTTATTGTGTGGTGGAAAATCAATCCTCACCTACATTAGCATCCTTCGACTGGTTGCTAAACATTTGATACCATGTTCTCAACACGACTAATGCAGGTTTGTCTTGCACGCTAAATGTAGTGTTGTATTCTGGTAATTTATGCATCGCCCATTTCCATGAAAATCCACCTGCGATCCATGATTCGGACCAGAAGGTTTGGAAAAGTGCTTCGTAGAGATTGGCTTGTGCACGATAATCATACTCGCTATCCCCTCTATCGTGTGTCCAAGGTCTTGCACCTGCATAAGGAACATTTCTATACCCGAATTCGGTGAATACAATTTGTTTATTGTAGCTTCTGCTAAAAGCTTCCAATTTTCTTGAAATTGATGTCCAGTTCTTTTTTGTTTTTTTGACAGTTGGAGATCTCTGTTTATTGATTGGAAAATAACTATCTATACCGATGAAGTCCAATTCATTCCAAAATGGTATGTCTTCATATTCATCCCAATTTGCACAGTAGATTAAATCACCAGAATAGTGTTCTCGTATTTTTTGAATTAAAGAAAACCAAAACTGAGGTCGCTTTTCTACAAAACTTTTTAGTTCAGTTCCGATCCCAAAGAGTTCGACATTATGGTCAGCAGCAATTTTGACAAGAGTTAGCATATAGTCTTCATAATGTTGTTCAAAGGCTTGCCAGTCCGCTTCGGATGTTGGATTGATCGCCCCTCTCCAATCGGCGCCATTCGTTATATCTTTTGCCTTATGTCCCTTTTCTAAAACGACATGAGGTTTTATAAAGATCTGTAAGCCAGCCTTCCTTGCTAGTTTTATGCTTTCGATTGTTGCATCAATTGTTTGTCCCCAATAGGCATTATGATGATCTTCTTGTAATGCTAGGTTGTGTCTGTATATTTTTTTCTCAGGGACGATTCCAATCCAATTGGCATTCACCGAAGCCAACTCTTCAAACATATCTTGAGTCAAGTATGGTTCGGAAGGGCCATTGATGCTGATGCCATTGATCTTCTGAGAATGACTTGTTGTTGCAACGTAAATAAAACAACTTAATAAGAATATGAACTTTTGAGCTAACACCTTTGCTTAATGAACTTTATATTTTAATAAAATGAACTATTCGCTTTTTATGAAATTGAGATGGTTCTGACATAACTGTCTCTATTAATTACCTCGCCCAATTTGGGGCTGTCTATATAGATCTATACGAGATCACGATACCTTATAAATAAACGGTGTTTTTAAGAGCTTTGTGATGCAGATACATGTCAAAAATACTGGCCTAGTCCTATAACGAATCCTCTCTCCTCATTGTTGAGAATATCGATGGCATAATCAACTCTCAATAC
The DNA here is from genome assembly GCA_937997635.1 of uncultured Saprospiraceae bacterium. Lineage (GTDB taxonomy): Bacteria > Bacteroidota > Bacteroidia > Chitinophagales > Saprospiraceae > CALFUK01. The sequence continues at coordinate 1,578 of CALLFA010000033.1, forward strand.
TGCTCCACTTATTTTTGTATATATCACTCTTAAGCCAGCACCAAAAAAGAGTCGAAACTGATCTGGATCGATTAATTGTTTTAGCTCACCTCCGGGATTTCGCCACGTTCCTAGATCAGCAAATGTCACACCTTGTATCGCCCACTTTTTCTTTTCTTGCTCATTGAACAAGAAGGTATGTCTGTATTCCGAATTAAGGATGATTTGGGCTGTACCTCTGTCGATTCGATTACCGATGCCTCTTATGTTTATATGGCTGTCTGCAACAAAAGGCGCAAAGGGTGAATCCGTATTTGTGGCAAACGCTACTCTTAACCGTTGCGCAAAATTTCCTTTTTTATTTATCCGTGAAAACCATTTGCCTTGCACTTCGACACTATTAAAAAATGATTGCTCAATAGAGTTTAACACAGTTTGATAAAGAGCAGTCCAGGTGTAACCATCTTGGTAGAAGAAATGATAATTGATAAAATTTTCTGTGTAGCCAACTTTCCCTAACCACTTAGGTTGTCTTAGACGATCAGGGCCAACCAGTATTTCAGAAAACTGCTCTTCACTTCGCTCATAACTTTCAACGAAATAAGTACCGCCAAATTCAATGTTCCTGTTATAACCAATGTGACGAATTCCTGTCAAACTGATACCGTCATTTCCATACTCATAATTGACAGTACCTTCGTCAAAAAATAATGGCTCCAATGAAGACCAAGTGCTTAGACTTGCTGATATTCCCCAATTGGATTCTTGTATTCTTGGAATTCGGTAAAAAACATTTCCGCTGTGCCTCCCATCATTATTCAGATACGCGGCGCTAAAGTTATGACCCTTACCGGCCCAATTTATATCAGTAAATCCGATTTGAAACCAAATGTTATTTCTGATACCTCCAGAATTTAAAATCGGCAGCAATGTTCTGACTTCTTCTATCTCAAAGACCAAAGATTTATTTCCATCCACTTCGGTAATGTGATAGTTGACATCATTGATGCTGGATAAATTTTTCAGTCGTTGTACATCTTCTCTAATCAAGCTATCTGAAATACTCGTGCCACTTTTGGAACGAACGTGCATATTTAAAAAGCCAATATCAGTTTTCTTATTGCCTTCAAAACTTATGGCATGAATTGGCCTGTTGAGATTTTCTTGTGTGTAAGAAATTTCAAAACAGAATATGTATATGATTATACTAAGTACTAGCCCTTGTTGGTGCATTAATTTTTGTCAATAATTAGCCGATTCTGTCGACTACTTATATTATTCTAGAAGTTAAATCTGTAGCCAACATTCCACGTAGACGCTTGCCCACCAGAATTGGCTAAAAACTCATTCGTAAAATCAGTAACCAACAATTCCAATTCGATACTTGGCGTGAATTGGTACTTCACACCTATACCATATTGATAAAAGTAGTCAAAATCAGACTGCCAATATGGAGAATAGCTGCCAAGAGCATAGATTGTTGACTTTGATGTCGGATTATAACTTAAAATTGTTGTTACTGGAGTAGAAAATCTGTTTATGTGACCATCTGAGCTTCTTCCAATGTCTTCAAACAAAAAATCCAATTCTGTGAATAAAGAAAAATTATTGCCAATTGGAAAATCATTAAATAACTGTGTCCAGAATGTTGCACCGTCCCAATCAATAAAAGGTTGTTCAGCATTTCCTGTAAGATCATTACCAATAGCGAATAAAAACTGACTCTGAATTGAAAAGTTAGACCATTCTTTGACTGGTGCAAATCTGATTTGAGGACCAATTGCTGTTATTCCTGTTCTCTGACTGTTCGCATCACTACTGCCTAATACGGCAAGAGGTGAAGAACCAGCTGAATCATTTCTTACTCTTCTATAACGAGCACTTACACCCAAATTGAATCTATCAGTAACTCCATATAAATAATTATACGTTGTTGTAAAAAATGTAGACCTGTCTGTTAACTGTCCTTCCGAACCAGTACGTTGTGTATAGAGGTTATTAAAAACTTTAGACTCTGAAGATCCTTTTGGAATAGTTGATGACACGATATATCTGGAATCATTATTGCTTTTTTTGATCACACCGTTTGCACCAGTTGATGCTTTAGCTGCGTCATTCAACGTCCAATCGTAATCATAATAGCTTATCTTTGATGAATTAGTCAGAGGCGTATCCCTATACTTGTTGATGAAGTTGATGATATTGCCTTTGTTGCCTCCAAAATCTGATGGATACCAATCAAATATTTCTGACAATTGAACTTTATTGCCTTCCACTTTAAGGAATCCCGGATCATTAAGCGCTAATCTAGACTGAGACTCAAGCTGCTCATCCAATAATTCTGGCTTGTATGCGAACGACGTTATTGGAGGACAACCATGTGCACCACAGACAAGGACAAAGTGTAGTCTACCGTCGTTATAGACATTCAATAATTTCTTTTTCTCAAGATTATTCAATGTCATTTTTTCGTTAGCTACAACAACTTTTTTTCTGTCGAAGAAGCCACTTACAGACAAAGGAGAATCAATTGGATAAGCACTGGTTACAGCATTTATTACGTGAAGGTTATATGCATTTATATAAAACGCTTTTGTTGACTGTTCATCTAGTGATGATACATCTGCACCTTTTACTTTTTCTATGAGTTCTGTGAGTTGATTATTTGACTTTAATGAAGCATAATCTAATAATCCGTTATCAACCTCACTTCTCATGAATTGATCAACTTGATCGAAAAAAGTTGACGTTATTTGCTGTGAATGTGCAGAGCCTACAGTTAAAAGGGTGATGATTAATACGAATATCTGTTTCATTTTACTTTGTTTTTAATTGATTTTTTGAATTGTATTTTTTTAAATGTTTTTGATTACTTGTTAAAAAGTGGTCCGAACCCTTGCAGTTCGAACCACAACGATTAAACGACTTATAATTTGACCGTTATTACTATTAGAATGTGCTTTTTATCTTTTTTTTGGGCACCTAAAACTGTCGTCGTCACTACATTAAAAAGTGAGCTAGATAGCATTTTAACTAATTTTGTCATAACTTGTATTTTGCGGAAAGTTTTCACGGCAATGAAACTTTCCGCGTTATAATAAATATTCAATAGCCCGCTTGTTCTACAAGCGGGTTTTTTATTTCGTTTTTTATAAACAATCGAGTTACAGCTTCTTCAATTTTCTTAAAACTCACATTACCACTAAACACGTTTTCAATAACCCCATTGTAAATCACCAATAGAATAGGTGTTTTCATCAACATCAACTCTTTCTTTAAATCACTAGCGTCTTGGTTTTCCAATACAAAAAGATCTACACAACTGTTGCAACGACTAACCATTCTATTGGTAACTTGGTCCATTAAGTAATGGTTGTTAGAATCATCTGGTCTGATATTGACAATGGCTGGCACTTCTTTGCCTGATACTGCTCCGAGTAACTCTGCGACTGTGTTTAAATTTTCTAATCTTTTCATTTTGATGTTTTCACTAATAATACAGATCAATCCACATATTGGTTGTTTCAGAAAATGAATTAATATCTTAAAACACTGTTTATCAGACATTTACAACTAAAAAAAATTCTTTTTGTTAAGAATTTTAAGAAATTTTATTACGATATTTAGTAATTTTACGGTTTTAATAGCAAGGTTTTATAACGAAGATGATTAGCATATGAACTTTAATCAGAAAGATTTGGCGATTCCTTCAATGGAAGCACTACAAAATTTACCAGAAGCTGTCCTGTGGTTTGACAAGAATGCTGACTTCGTCAAGGTCAATCAGAAAGCATGCGAGTTATGGGGATATACAGAAAAAGAATTTCTAACCTTGTCCATCTTCGACCTCAACATCCATATGAAAAGATCAGCCTGGGATGACCATTGGTTAAAGAAACAGAAAGACGCTTCTACTTTTGAAGGCATGCACATCAAGAAGGATGGCACCATATTTCCAGTAAGCATTACTGACATTTTTGTACCAATAGATGGCGAGATCTTCTGCTGTGCCATCATCAAAGACATTAGCGAAAGAAAAGAACTCAATAGAATTGCTCGGCTATCAGATTTCACCATAAAAAACGCCAATGACACCATCTTCTGGTTAAACTCATCCGGTAAGATTTTGAATTCGAATGGCTTTGCCTTATTTAAATATGGTTACACCAGAGAAGAGATGGACACCATGACCATCCTTGATCTCAATAAAAATCTAAATAAAGAAGGCTTTGATGACATGTGGCGTGATCTCAAAAAGCAAAAAAGACTATTTCTAGAAACGACACATGTGACTAAAGATGGTAGAAAACTGGAAGTAGAAATTAGCGCCAACTATCTCGCTTTCGAAGATGAAGAATATTCTGCTTCGATAGTTAGAGACATCACCTTGCGAAAACGACGAGAATCTGCATTGCGGGGAGCCCTCGAAGAGATAAAAGAGTTAAAGGAAATGCTTGAAGCAGAAAAAAACTATCTGGCCGAGGAGATTGAAATAAAGAATGATTTTGGAGAGATCATTACAGATAGCGACTTATATAAAAAAGTGTTGCAACAAGTAGAGCAAGTATCCATCACCAAATCGACAGTGTTGATTACCGGAGAAAGTGGTACTGGGAAAGAACTCCTTGCAAGAGCCTTGCATCGACTGAGTGATCGTTCTCATACATCCTTGATAAAAGTAGATTGCGCAGCTTTGCCTGGCCATATGATTGAGAGTGAGTTGTTTGGGCACGAAAAAGGAGCATTCCCAGGAGCAATAAAACGTAAGATTGGAAAATTCGAATTGGCAAACAATGGGACTCTGTTTCTAGATGAAGTCGGTGAAATACCTATCGAACTCCAATCCAAACTCCTAAGAGTACTCCAAGAAGGTGAGTTTGAACGGCTCGGCGGCACATCCCCCATCAAATTGGACCTTAGAATTATAGCAGCCACAAATAGACAACTTACAGAAGAGATCGAAAAAGGAAACTTCAGACAAGATCTATTCTACAGACTTAATGTATTCCGCATTGAAAGCGTGCCATTGCGCAAGCGTAAAGAAGACATCCCCTTACTTGTCAAGCATTTTTCGAATAAACTAGGCATTAAAATGGGAAAGAAAATTAAAGAAGTCCCTCAACGAATCATTAAAAAACTAATGGCTTACGATTTTCCTGGCAATGTACGCGAATTAGAGAACCTGATCGAGAGAGGGGTGATCACATCAATCAACGGCAGACTGAATCTCCAAAGTTTTGATCCCAAAGCACAGGAAGTCAAATCGAAAAACTTTGTCACGATGAAGGAATTTCAAAAACAGTACATCATCGATATACTCAAACACACACAATGGAGAGTAAGCGGACCAAAGGGTGCGGCTGTCATATTAGGCATGCCAGCAACGACACTATATTCTAAAATGGATAAACTTGGGATTAAGCGAAGTCTTGAGGTACAGGTAAACCAGTAGGCGATAATAACATACCCCAACGGACCAAAGGGGTGACAATTTACACATAGTCAAGATTTTTCCGTACAAAGCCCTGAAAGGGCGCTAGATTATAGCCAAGGGTATCACCCTTGGTAAAAAACTATTTCATTACATAAGCCCTGAAAGGGCGTAAGCAAAAACACCACGAGTCAATAAGAAGTGCTTGTCTTAGTTCAAGAATTTAATAACTGCAATCAAGCGCATCTATACAAGATTTGTCATGCAATCAATGTGCGCTATTCAGAAATACAAATTAAAATATGATGAAAAACATATTTGGTGAGCTTAACTCTAATATTAGCTTACGCCCCTTCAGGGCTTAGATGCAATTACGAGATCATACCAATGGCGTTGCTATTGGCTATATGCTTTGCGCCCTTTCAGGGCTAGCACATTTTGCAGTAATTTATATCATTCATAATACTAAAACAAATACCTCAACGGGCCCAACACGACCTAGAGTTTAGACTATTTGCAAATAATCAAGGTCGTCCCCCTTGAGACTCCTCGTTGAACCAATATAATAGCAGGGGACGATGTCCCCTGCTGTTGATTATACCCCTTTGGGGTATTGCAGGCTAAAGGGATAATAGCTAATAAATATTTAGCTTATTGATTCTTTTATAAACATGATTGATGATCGTATACCTCAACGGGGTTACATCACTAGGCTGGGGCATCGCCCCAGCCTAGTGATCTTGTGCTTAGGAGTCCCAACGGGACGACCTAGAGTTTAGATAAATGTGCGCTGTTCAGTAAAAAATTTTTAAAATAAAACTCTCAATCCCAAACCAAGTCCTTGTTGTGCTGGTATTAGCTGGATGCCGAACGCGCTTCCATCTCTAAAATTACTATTGCTATTAAAAGAATCGATTAGCTCCTTTCGAGATCGTTTTGCATTCGCATGAATGATCAGTCCTGTTGTACCTAGAATGGGCATCAAACCTATGAGTACCGAACCCACATAATCCGAAGTGCCTAAAAACCCTTCTTCGGCAGAGAAAAATCCATCTTGTGAATTATTGACAATCAAAAGAACGCCGACAGGAATTGTTGCAAGTGAGGAATAACCTAGAATTTTCGCTGCTTCAAAATTCTTGATGCTTTTTCTATACAGGAGTATATCGTCCATAGAGCCTTTAAAAATGTGTGCCATTTCATCGTAATGGTATATGTTTTGGCCAAGCAAGTATTTATTCTTATCAATTGAAATTATCTGCGTTGAGTTGTATTGCCCAGATAATGCATTCGGAAAGAAGTAAAATAAGCAGATGAGTATGAGATGTATTTTGTTCATTGCACAATGTTTCTAATAGAGGACCACTTAACTCTAGAAACAACACGCCAGTCCTATTTTTAAAATCTATACGAATTGAACGATTATTATTCTCTTATAGTCTGATGAAGCAGGGATTTAAGTTGCAAAACATTAGAAAAACAAACCCTTTTCTTCAATGACTTGGACAACTTTAACTGGCAACATCTTTTTCCAAGATTCGTCACCATCAGCAATTTTAGAAAACACATCACTCGCGAAAATATGAAGGTGATCTTCATTATACCCTTCTACCGAACGAATTTGGTGGGAATCCAATAAGTGTTTATATAAAAAGGTAATCCCTTCTGGTACAGGTAGCGTTTCTGCACTGATCAATTCTTCTGGTTTGTCTGCATCTGCTAACACAGGGTAGACATAGATTTGGATGTTTCGAGTAAATAATTCTCCAAAAGCAACCAATAATCTGCCGTCTTGGTTTTGGTAAAATTTAGTCTCAATGATGTCCAGTAATTCTCTGGCTCCGATTACCAGGCCTAATTTTCGAATTTTAAAATCTGCCAAATAGTTGATTAGTGTCACATGATTGCTGCAATCAGATACGATGACGTGATATCCCATTGCGCCAAGCATATCCGCTCTGGCCAAAAAATCTTCATCTTCAATAGGTCCATTTCGTTCTAGATTTTCTAAAGTCATCTCCGCTATGATGGCCGAATCCTTTGTTTCTAATTCATTCACCTTTAAAAATTGAGCATAGCTAGATTCAAAGACATCTTCTGTCACCAATGTTGGCGGATGAAAGTGCCCTCGCACGACCATCAATGACTTTTTGTATAACCATTCTGAGGCGTGAACCGTATTGCCATGTGGATCAAACATTGTCACCTCAGTCAACCCATACTTCACGAGATAGAGACTCAACATGCGATTATCAATATCCTTAAAATCTGGACCACTCAGTCGAATCATGTCGATCTCAATCCTATTTTTCAAGGCATCTCGTAGCGATTGGACAAAGTATTCGATGTTGTCTTTATAGAAATAACAAGCAAAAATCATATTGACACCAAGTATCCCTATCGCCTGCTGCTGCAATTTATTATTGGTGTCTAACATTTTGACATGAAGCACCAAATCATTTGTTTCTCCCTGTGGTGTCAGCTGAAATCGAACACCCAACCAACCATTCCCTTTGATTGTCTTACTGTAATTTATGGCAGCAACTGTATCTGCAAACACAAAAAATTTAGTCTCTGGCATCTCCTCCTTAAGCCGATCTTCCATCAGGCCATACTCGTGATCAAGCATCTTATACACTCTCGGTTCGCAGACATATCTACCCTTCTTCTCTTCACCATAGATAGCATCAGAATAGGTTTTATCATAGGCTGACATTGACTTTGCGATCGTCCCAGCTGCAGCGCCGACCTGAAAGAATATACGTGCAACTTCCTGTCCTGCACCTATTTCCGCAAATGTGCCGTAAACATTTTTATCCAAGTTGATTTCAAGTGCTTTTTGTTCTGTTTTAAATATATATCTCGATTGATCCATTCAGTCAGTTTAGTAGCAAAACGGGCTAATTGAAGCCCAACTCCCCATCAAATAAGTACAAATATATGCTATATGTCTAAGTCTCAATTAATAAAATAACTGCACATTGCTAAATCTTCATCTGTAAAAGACATCTCCTTTTGGTATTTACAGGTGAGATATGTTTAAAAAATTCACATCAAATAAAAAGAGATTATATACACGTTCTTTAATCTCTTTTTTAATTTTAGGTCAATTCTAGTACTATGGAAGAAGAAGATGAGCAGCCAATCCACTTTCAGTTGATGGGTATGAACTTTCCCATTTACAAAAAACTTATGATTAAGCTAATACTTAGTGTATGGATTGGGCTTCTTTTGTTGTTATTTGTCAGTATGTTCTTCTTTGGTTATGAAATGACAAATGCAGATCTACCTGGGGGAATGATAGCTGGTATTTTACTGGCATATCTTATAAGCATATTAATAAAGTAAATGAGCAGCAAGAAAAAAGGTCAATCCAAAAAGAAATCGACAAAAAAGAAAGGGGCTAAAGCAACTAGTACCAAACCTTCACTTTTCACTAGAGCAAAAGAGAATTTTCAAAAGAAACGATTGGTGTATACCTACTGTTTAGGCTTTCTCGTTCTTGTCGGCATATTTGCAGCCATTCAAAACTCCGATTGGTTTAAAAATTCACTGGATCCGGTGTTGAATGTGTACGCTTCCATTTCAAGTGTTTTATTAAACATTCTGGGACAGGGTACCAACGCCATTCAACAAACAGTTAAAGGTGACGCGTTTTCTGTCAACATCAAACAAGGCTGCGATGCCATTGCACCTATGTTGTTGTATTTTAGTGCGGTCGTCTTATATCCAATATCCTTCAAATGGAAATGGCAAGGCGTACTTGGTGGACTGGTTGCATTATTTGTGTTAAACATCATCAGAATTGTTACTTTGTATCTATCAGGAGCTTATGGCAGTATGGGCTTTTTTGATTTTATGCACGTAGAATTTTGGCAGGTCTTATACATCATACTAACTGTATTTATATGGTTGTTATGGGTAAGATGGGCAGGCAGAAAACAACTGGAATCAAATGGGTGATTATACATTTATACTTAAACGACTTGGTATTTTCTTAGCAGTCTACATTGGCTTGTCCCTACTGTTTTCTCTTGGCTCTATGACAAAAGCACATTTGTCCTTTTTTCATTTTGTGGGTCAACCAATTGTTAATCTGATTCATACTGGTTCTTATGTTGACCTCATGCATTACGAAGGAGAACCAATGAATAAATGGGACAGTTCCTTTGCCATTTATGAGCAAGCCAAATATCCAAAGAGTGTATATAAGTCAAGTTACAGAAAGACGGTTCCTGCAGGTATAACCATGCATAAGGGATTGAGAGAAATGATCATACTGCCAGGCATTTTCCTGTTGGCTTTATTTATTGCGACTCCATTGCCATGGAAAAGAAAACTCCTTGCTATAGGTCTAGGTATGCTGTTGCTGTATTTTATTGTCTGTTTGCACATTAATTACAACATTCGTTTTACGCAACTCGGAGGTAAATTTGAAGCAAAATCTGTCGGAGACTTTTTATCTATACCATTCGGTGGCAACTTCATCGATGAACATTTCTTTTTTGTAGGCTTGCTCATTTGGGCGTTGTTCTCTTTCTCGTCAGGCTTGCACAAACAATTGTTAAAGTCTTAACTCATTCGTGATTCTTTCTATCTAGTGTATTTAGTTATAACAAAATGAAAATAATCGGACTGCCGTTGGGTTAGGCAATCAAAGAAGACGTCCGACCAACTATTCTTATCATTCTCAGTCAAGTCAGAATTCTCATATACTTAAATAGAATGTCAGGTCAGAATTCTACCTTTATACTCATTCTTCATTTCAAATCACACACATGAAAAAACTAGGAATTGGTTGTTTGTCTTTATTGGGAATCGTATTGATCATTGGAATCATAGGATTTATTGTCGCCAATAAGCCCTTACCAGATGGCACAGAAGGTCCAGAAGCTGATGCTCTTGCTAGACAAATGATGGCCAACTTAAATAAACCAGCGTGGGACAGTTTGAATTATGTGTCGTGGACATTCGCAGACAGACAACATTACATTTGGGATAAACAAGCCAATGATGCCGTGATCAGCTGGGGAGACAATAAAGTGGTGATGGACCTCGACGAGGTGACTGGTACGGCGTATACATCAGGGAATGTGGTAAACGACGATGCTCAAAAACAACAACTAATATCTGCCGCATGGGGTCATTGGTGCAACGATTCATTTTGGTTTTATGCACCTTTCAAGGTGTTTGACAAAGGGACGAAAAGAAGTATTGTAGAAACCGATGAAGCAGATAAAGCCTTATTGATATCCTACGAAGGTGGAGGCGTTACCCCAGGTGATTCGTACTTATGGTTACTCGATGATACTGGAAAGCCAGAAGCATACAGAATGTGGACCAAGATAATTCCAATTGGAGGTGTCCATACTGAATGGTCAGACTGGACGACCTTAGAAGGTGGTGCTATGATTGCTCAAAATCACCTTATCGGGGGAGCAATGAATGTCGCACTAACAAACATCAAATCAGGTCAGTCTATATCTGATTTAGGTCTTGATTCAAATCCATTTCAGTAATGAAATTAATCAGTTATAATGTCAACGGTATCCGAGCAGCGGCAAAGAAGGGATTATTCGACTGGATAAAAGAAGAGGACCCTGATGTGATATGTTTACAGGAAACCAAAGCCCAACAGGACCAAGTTGACTTATCTGTTTTACACGAATTGGGTTATCACGATTATTGGTTTTCTGCTGTCAAAAAAGGCTATAGTGGTGTATTGACACTTTCAAAAACAAAAGCAAAACGCGTCAGTACTGGCATCGATGTAGAACAGCATGATAATGAAGGCAGAGTCCTAGTCACAGAATTTGGAAAATGGACATTGGTGAATTGTTATTTCCCATCTGGTTCTAGTTCGGAAGAACGCCATGAAGTGAAAATGCAATTCTTATATGACATCAGACCTTGGGTCAATAAGCAATTGAAAAAACAAAAAAAACTCATCTTAGTTGGTGATTACAATATCGTCCATCAAGACATGGACATTCACAATCCTACCAGAAAAGACAAACCTTCTGGGTTTAGACCTGAAGAACGAGAATGGCTAGATCAATGGTTTAAGTCAGATTTTAAAGACAGTTTTCGATTGCTGCATCCAGACCAAGACGACACTTTTAGCTGGTGGAGTTATCGAGCAGGATCAAGGGATCGCAATAAAGGTTGGCGGATTGATTACATTTCGGTTTCCAATGCACTGTCAAAGAAGGTGAAAAAAGCTGGTCATTTAAAAGACGCCAAACATTCAGATCATTGTCCAGTATTTGTGGAATTGGACATTTGAAAAGTTTTATGCCTTCAACATGCTTCTCCTATCTCCAAGAGATACAAGTGTTTCATTATTGATAAAATTATGGCAATGACTTACCTGTGAGACCATGACATACCAAGTGCCTGTATTTACTTTTGCGAATCATTATATGTTTTATTAATAAACTGATTGTAGTTGGCTAGAAAAATAAACAGCTTTAGAACGTCAAAAGCTAAGAAGAAAATGCAGACGGGTTTGGAGTTATTTTATCACATAATTGTCTCAAAATGACAGTAATTTAGGAGATTTTTACCTACATTTGGTCTACACACAACCGTATTTAGCACATTATTTGATACATTAAGTTTACATTAACCAACTATCTACTTATGGTCAGCAACTTAACATCTCAAAAAAACGTTTCTACAGAAATGTCCAAAAACGTTAAAAATATCAGACAACCATTTTTCAGGCTAAAACCTGAAAATCCACTACCTAAGCAACTTAGGTTTGCGATTTCAATATGTTCTTTTATTGCAATTGTCTTTGTAATTGGTTATCTAGGATATGAAGACTCGGCAGGCTACATAATGGCTTTTGTTTCTAGTGTCATTATTTATTTTGCGGTATAACAAAGGATTTGGACCCAGATATTCAGGTACTTCTTTACGGCTTCTCTGTTCTGTTCCTTTGTTTATACTCTGGGTTTAGATTTCTATTTAACAGACCAATCGTTTTCACTCATCAGTTGGCAAGTGTATGTTTTGGTGTCACCTTCCTGACTGGTCTATTTGGTTTCACCTTTATTGTTGGCCCAAACTCTATTCATTTGTCGCATGGTGCGACCATCTGTTTGTACGTTGGTTCGATAACACTAAAAGTTCACGCTTTGCGATCTATGGTAGGGTTAATAAGACATGATTCTCAACCATGATTCAAATTAAGGTCTCATAGGTAAGTCAATGCCAAAATTATTTCTGAATACACAATTAGCCGACACAATTTAGGCAAAGGCCATTCAGTTTGACTTCAATAATTTGTATATTAACAGCATAAATCCAGTAATACACTCACTTATGGCAAAATTATCCCTCTCTGTAAACGGAAATTCCGTTACTGTTGATGTCGATCCGAGTACTCCTATCCTTTGGGTGCTAAGAGATCATCTAGAATTAGTTGGAACAAAATATGGTTGTGGCATTGCACAGTGTGGTGCATGTACAATCCATTTAAATGGCAATGCTGTTCGCTCGTGCTCCGTTCCAGTCTCTTCTGCGGAAGGTAAAGAAATAACAACCATCGAAGGATTGTCAGATGATGCATCTCATCCAGTGCAGCAAGCATGGATTGCACATGACGTCCCTCAATGTGGCTATTGCCAAGCAGGTCAAATCATGACAGCTTCGGCTTTACTTAAGGACAATCCAAGTCCGTCGGATTCAGAAATCTCGCAAGCGATGAATGGTAATATCTGTAGATGTGGTACATATACACGTATTCACGCTGCAGTAAAAACAGCTGCAAAAAATTCTTAACAACCTTCAAAAAGATATTAACATGAATGCTAATCATACAAATAAACAACGTAGACAATTTTTGAAGGTGTCAGCTGCCGCAGGTGGTGGTCTAATCTTCGGTTTCAACTTTATGGCTTGTGAGTCAAAACCTGCGCTTGCAGAATTTTTACCTCCAGAACATCAAATGCCTGAAGTTTGGAAGGAGATGAACGGTTTTGTTAAAATAGGTGATAACGGCGTAGTGACCATTATGTCTCCTAATCCAGAAATTGGACAAAATGTGAAAACTGCAATGCCTATGATTGTTGCAGAAGAACTTGATGTTGATTGGGATAATGTCATCGTAGAGCAAGCGCCACTGGATACAGAAAAGTACCAACGCCAAATCGCTGGCGGGAGCCAATCAATCAGATTCGGATGGAATGGTCTCAGACAAACAGGTGCTAAAATTAGACACGTATTAATTGCAGCTGCTGCCAAACAACTTGATGTTCCTGTAGAAGAACTAAGCACTGATAAAGGTATAATCTCACATGCAGCAAGTGGAAGGTCTCTTGGTTATGGAGAAGTTGCTGCCGACGCCGTAACTATCGAAATTCCTGAAGAAGTCCCCGTTAAAGATCCCAAGGATTTTACAATCATTGGGCAGTCTAAAAAGAATGTTGACGGCTTTGATATCGTCCAGGGAAAACCGTTGTTTGGTTTGGATGTGAAAAAAGAAGGAATGTTAATTGCCATGATTACTCATCCACCTGCATTCGGTATGAAAATCAAATCTTTGGACGACAGTAAAGCAAAAGGAATGCCTGGCATAAAAGATGTCATTCGAATTAATGTGGAACCAGAAGGCTGGAATCCTCAATGGTCAGATGTTAATTCCTATCCTGAAGTAGTGGCTATCGTTGGAAACACAACTTGGGAAGTCATGCAAGCGAAAAAGGAATTGAACATACAATGGGAGACAGAAACCCCTGCAGAAAACACTACCGATCATTTCACCACACTTGCAGAACTAATAAAAACCAGCAAAGGTGAAGTGGCTCGTCACGATGGTGATGTAGACAAGGCATTTGCAGATGCGGAGACCATTGTGGAAAAAACATATTCGGCTCCCTTTTTAGCACACAATACGATGGAACCAATGAACTTCTTTGCCAATGTCACAGCAGACAAGGCAGAGTTGTTAGGTCCTATCCAAACGCCGATGTTTTTGGAAGGCACTCTTGAAGGTGTTCTGGGAATACCAAAAGAAAACATTTCGATCATGATGACTAGAATGGGTGGAGGTTTTGGCCGCAGACTCTATGGTCATTTTGGTACAGAGGCAGCGCTCATTTCACAGAAGATGAATGCGCCTGTAAAGCTCATTTATACACGAGAAGACGACATGACTCAGGGTACTTATAGACCAGCATATATGGTGACATATAAAGCCGGTTTAGACACCGAAGGTAATCTTACTGCATTCGAAATTAAAGGTGCGGGTATCCCAGGTAGTCCGGTATTTGCAAATAGATATCCAGCTGGAGCAGTCGAAAATTATCGTGTAGAGAATTACAATGTTCCTACAAATATATCAACCGGAGCTTGGAGAGCCCCAAGATCAAATTTCATTGCCACAGCTGAGCAGTCTTTCTTAGATGAAATTGCAGAAGCAGCTGGTAAAGATCCAATAGATTTTAGATTGGAGCTTTTTGAAAAAGCAAAAACGAACCCGGTTGGTGAAGAAAATGATTACGATGCAGAACGATATGCTGGAGTCCTAAAATTAGTCAAAGAAAAAGCTGGCTGGTCTCCTACAGGTAAAGGATCAGGACGAGGTGTATCTGCTTATTATTGTCACAACTCCTATGTTGCACAAGTGTTGGATGTAGAAATGGATGGTGACACACCAAAAGTCAAAAAAGTGCATTGTGCCGTTGATTGTGGTATCGTTGTCAATCCGGGTAGTGCAAAAAATCAAATCGAAGGTGGAATCGTAGATGGCATAGGCCATGCTTTATATAGTGCCATTACCTTTAAAAATGGCGTGCCACAACAGTCAAATTTTGATTCTTATAAATTGATCAGACATGCCGAATCTCCAGATGAGATTGATGTTTATTTTGTAGATAACGGTAAAGATCCAACTGGATTAGGCGAACCGTCATTACCGCCAATCGGTGCTGCACTTGCCAATGCGGTTTATGATGCAAGCGGGAAGAGACATTATCATCAGCCGTTTACGGTTAATCAGGAATTACTTGGATAAAGCCTGAGTTTCAGGCTTTATAGTTATGAATCCCGCAAAGAGCTTTGCTGGAAATTATGAATGCTCCATTCAGGCGCAAGTTATGAATACCGCACATTGTGCGGGAAGTGTTGAGTGAAGCTATTAGCAAAAGTGGTATTTAATTCAAACCTATGGCTAAATCATCACTTACAAATTTGATTTCATAAATAACTGAATCAACGCTACTAAAGTTTTCGGTGCATCTTCTTGACAAAAGTGGCCGACATTGTCTAGCTTAACGATTGGACCAGTAGGCCACAATCTTTTAAAGTCGTCCATCACCATGAGTGGAGGCATTGCTTGATCTGCCATTCCTTCTGCAAGCATCGCTGGTTTGGCTCTTAATTTTTCTAGGTTGCCTGTTTTTAACCCGGCTATGACGTAATCTTTTATTCTGTTTTGTGCAGCGTCTAGTGGGAATTCTATGGCCGCTATCGTTTCTGCTTCATTTGGGAATGGTCTGCTGTAGGCGTCAATCCATTCTGGCGTAATCACAGAGGAATCATGGAAGTAGAGTTTCTTCATATTGCTCACGACATGGTGACCGAGATGCTTCATGATGTCATGATAGGTCCCATCTTCAATACGAGCAGTCACCCACTGAAACCACTTTGAGTCCATCAGTGAAGGCGGACGTGGATCAGATTTGGGTACATCCTGAACAGCGACTCCATAGCCCATCATGGTGTTCATCAAAAATAAGCGTTTCACTTTTTCTGGGTTTCTTATGGTGTAAGCAGCAGCAATTGGTCCACCCCAATCTTGACACACGATGGTGATGTCCTCCAAGTTTAGATGATCAATTAACGCTGCTAAATTTTCTACATGCTGTTGAAATGTATACGGCATGTCTTGAGGCGTTTCGCTTTTACCATAGCCCATGTGATCTGGAACGATAACTCGATAATCTTGTGATAGAGGAGGAATGAAATTTCGATATAGATATCCCCAGGTTGGTTGGCCGTGCAGACAAAGAATGACTTCACCTTGACCTTCATCAAGGTAATGCATCTTAAACCCTTGTCCATCAAAAAAATTGGGTTTGAATGGAAAGGTATTATTGAATGTTTCGTGCGCAGGTACCATAGAATATTATGTTTTAATCTTAGGTGTTAAATGTACAAATAATGTATCTCTGAGTTTATTCGTTGATCTTTTCTTTACCTTACTTTATAGTGACAGATAAATTTATTCGTTCGAATGAATTCTCGCATCTTGTTACTTGTTAGCTTTTTTAGCTTCCCCCATTACTTAATAGTATTTGGATATGCGTCGCGGGAATGCTATACTTAGGCATAATAAATACGAAAGATTCATGATGCCATCATATGATAGCATCAAATTTTGCCATTTTTCTTTGATTTCATAATCTTGCAGTCAAATCCCTTGTACCGTCGACGGGCATACGGCTGAACGTACAGAATGAGAATTACCTATAAAAATGGTCAGAATTAGAACTTGATTTTAAATAAAAAAGTTCTATATTTAAACTATATAGAGCTCATGGCCACGTAATTTCAATGTTGTATATTATAGCGAAATTGCCCAACCTTGAGCATTTTTTTTGTCAATTTTATACATAATGAAGAAAAGAACAGCAATTCTTATTGACGGAGGTTTCTTCCTCAAGCGATACAGGTCAATTAAAAAAATTAAAAGTTTAGATCCAATTAGAATCGAATAAATTGGACGGTACATGTGAATCGACGGTACGCTGGATTCGACGTCGCTTGTACCGTCGAATTCATTCTACGAATTAGTACATGTTTTTTAAAGGATACATCCGATTATCGTTACTGCTAATTTGCAACGAATACATTTGCCTCTACTCTCTTCATTTAATAATTCAAAAGGGTTCTCAATGCATCGAATAAATTCGACGATACGCCGGATTCAACGGTTCGCTGGATTCGACGTCGCTCGTACCGTCGAATTCATTCGACGAATTGGTACTTGTTTTTAAAGGATACATCCGTTACCGTTACTGCTAGTTACAACGAATACATTCGTCGCCACTTTCTTTCATCTAATAATTAAAAAGGGGTTCTCAATGCATCGAATAAATTCGACGGTACATAGGAATCGACGGTACAAGGAATTCGATGGTAGATGGGAATCGATGATACGCAATTCCTGATTAAATGCTAATTTTAAAATATGTCAGTATACTACAGACGCTTATTTTATTACACACTTAGCTATTGCTTGCTTTTTTGTAGCTGCAAGCAAAGCAATCCTCCATACGACGTCATTGTCTTGGGTGAAGGGACAGGTGCTGTGGCTGCTGCGATACAGTCTGCCAGGTCTGGCGCAAAAACATTACTTGTCAATCCATTGCCTTGGCTTGGTGGCATGTTGACCTCAGCAGGTGTACCAGCGACTGATGGCAATCACCAATTGCATGCTGGCCTGTGGAACGAATGGCGAGCGCTTATCAGAGAACATTATGGAGGCATCGATAGTGTATTTACTGGATGGGTAAGCAATACCATGTTTGAGCCATCAATTGGTGATCGCTATTGGAAACAACTTGCGCATCGAGAACAGAATCTAACGATAGCATATGACACAAAGTGGGGTGATATCAAATACGATAGGCATTGGAACATAGTCGTGAATGGAGAATCCATCTCAGCTCGTGTTTTGGTGGATGGTACTGATCTTGGTGATGTTGCTGCTGCGGTAGGTGTTAGCTTTGACCTTGGGACAGATGCTCGTACCTTGACAAAAGAGTCGATCGCCTTTGAACATGCAACAAACATTTTACAGGATTTAACCTATGCCGCAATTCTCAAAGATTATGGTGGTCCAGGTGCACACACATTAGAAGAGCCAGCAAATTTTGAACCAGAAGTGTTTCGGTGTGCATGTAAGACATTATGTCCAGAAGCTAAGCACGACTGTAAAACGATGTTGTCTTATGGAAAATTACCGAATGATAAATACATGATCAACTGGCCAATTCATGGTAACGACTATTATTTTGATATTGTCAATTTATCATTCGCCGAAAGGCAAACAGCACTAGAAAAAGCAAAACAACACACACTTAATTTTATATACTTTATTCAGCACGATCTTGGTTATGACAATCTTGGCTTAGCTGATGATGAATTTCCTACCTCCGACCTGTTGCCATTAATGCCATATCATCGCGAGGGTCGGCGCATCCACGGACAAGTCCAATTAACAGTCAATGAAATTGCCGACCCTTATGCATATTCGTTATACAAAACGGGTGTCGCTGTTGGTGATTATCCAATTGATCATCATCACGATAAATATCCTGAGCCGCCAGTTTTTGAGTTTCCACCAGTGCCTTCTTTTTCTATTCCATTTGGTTCTCTAATTCCAAAGGATGTAGAACATCTAGTGATCGCAGATAAGTCAATCTCTGTCAGTAATATTGCAAATGGGTCCACACGATTACAACCTGTCATCATACAAGTCGGACAAGCGGCGGGTCTCATTGCAGCGATGTCAGCCAAGGAAAATATAACGCCGGGTAAATTAGCCATTCGCACTGTGCAAGACAGCATTTTAGCCTACAATGGTTATATTATGCCATATATAGATGTGTCACCCACTGATCCTGAATATCGAGAAATACAACGAGTAGGAGCAACAGGCATTTTGAAAGGAAGACCAGTCCCTTACAAGTGGGCCAATCAAACTTGGTTTGATCCAGATAGCCTAGTAAACACTGTTGAGCTAAAGTCTTCTTTGGTAACATTTGACGATACCTACCAAGAGTTTGATGGATTAAACAACGAGTATCTCACAACAAATAAATTTCGCAATCTCATTGAATTCAGTTGCCAACATTTTAATGTAAATTGTAATTGGTCGGATATTAAATTAGTGGGTACTGGATATGTGACAAGGCGAGAATTTGCAAAAGTGTTTGATCAAATGATTCAGTCATTTTCTAACAAAGAAATAGGTGTCGGTGGTGAAGAAATCAATCATTGACGCACAAATGATTAAGCATTCATCCGATGTAATGGAAGAATATGAATAGACGAGAGACTATAAAAAATTTAGGTGCAGGATCACTACTGATTACTGTCGGTGGATTTTCATTTTACCGATGTACTGATGATGTCTATGTACCGCATTTTTTTGAACAAAAAGAGTATGATTTTTTATCTGCTTTCGCGGAATGTCTTCTACCAACTAGTGAAGATTCTCCTGGAGCGACAGAAGTGGGAGTCGCATCTTTTTTAGATCAATATGTTCCAGCATGTTATCCACCCAAGCAACAACAAATGTTGAAAAGCACTCTACAATCCTTGATGAAAATTTATCTTGAAGATGGTGGACAGACATTAGCGAAAGAAAGTGTCGACAAGAAAAATGACTTAATGGAATTAATTGAGTCTTCGAAAATTGAAGGATATAAACCATTGAAATCCGCAGTATTGTTTGCTTACTTCACGTCTCAAGAAGGCATGACTAAAGCCTTGCGTTATGATCCAGTTCCAGGTGAGTACAAAGGTGATGTTCCCTTAGGTGAAAATGACAAAGCATGGGCAATATGAAAGAACATCACTCACTTAAAAACGAAACCAATACTTTTCAAGCCATTGTCATTGGTTCTGGAATTAGCGGTGGATGGGTTGCTAAAGAATTATGCGATAAAGGGATTGGAACATTGATGCTCGAACGAGGACGAGATGTCCGACATTTACGAGATTATCCAACCGCTACGACTGACCCTTGGGAATTCAGTTATCGAGGAGATTTACCTCATGACATAAAACAACGAAATCCAATTGCGTCCAGATGCTATGCCTTCGAAGATGCTACTGAACATTTTTTTGTTAAAGATAATGAGCATCCGTACATACAAGAAAAACCATTTGATTGGATCAGAGGATATCAGCTTGGAGGACGATCTTTAATTTGGGCACGCCAAACACAACGGTGGAGTCGGTTTGAATTTGAAAAACCAGCTAGAGACGGGTATTCAATCAAGTGGCCGATTACATACGATGAATTGGCTCCGTGGTATAGTCATGTCGAGAAATTTGTAGGGATCAGTGGTGAGCGAAATGGACTCGATGTGTTACCAGACAGCGAAGTTTTGTCAGCGTGGGAAATGAATAAAGCGGAAGCATCCATTGCCACATCCATCAACGAAGGATATGCTGACCGACATGCTGTCATCGGGCGATGTGCGCATTTGACAGAACCCCAACCAATACACCAAGAACAAGGAAGGGGCAAATGTCAAGCTCGAAATTTGTGTTACCGCGGCTGTCCATATGGTGGCTATTTTAGTTCAAATTCGGGGACCATTCCTTGGGCAGAAAAAACGGGTAATTTGACAATCAAAACAGATGCAGTCGTGCACTCTATTCTGTATGATGATGAATCAAAAAAAGCGATAGGTGTTAAAGTCATAGATCGATTGACAAAAGAAGAATCTTTCTATTTTTCTGACATTGTTTTCCTGAATGCTGGTTCTTTAAATTCGAATCTTGTTTTACTCAACTCGGTGTCAGACAGATTCCCTAATGGACTATCAAATGATCATGATGTGTTGGGTCGATATATGGCCTTTCATCACTATAGAGGATCGTTGACTGCTACCTATAATAAAGATTTAGACAGCTATTATTCTGGTCGGCGACCAACTTCCATTATGATTCCAAATTTCAGAAATGTCAAGAAACAGGATGCAGATTTTCAAGGAGGCTATATGACTTTTTATTCTACTTCGCGTAAAGCTTGGAATCGCAAAGTAGAAGGTCAACAGTATGGTGTGGATTACAAACGAGAACTGTCTAAACCAGGACCTTGGTCAGTCTACATGATGATGCAAGGTGAAACGATTCCCAAAAAGACCAATAGAGTTTACTTAAGTCCAACAGAAGTAGATGAATGGGGGGTCCCTCTAATCACAACATCCATTGACTATGATGACAACGACGAACGTATGCTGCGTGATTTTTTAAATGAAGGCAAACAAATGTTGGAGTCTGCTGGATGTGACATGATCTCTGAACATGATTCTCAACAAGCCCCGGGTCTTGACATACACACCATGGGTGGCATCAGAATGGGTAGTGACCCCACTACGTCTATGGTAGATAAGCACTGTCGATTACATCACTGCCAGAATGTGTATGTGACAGATGGAGCGTGTATGAGTTCGACAGGCGTGCAAAATCCGTCATTGACCTATATGGCCTTGAGTGCGCGAGCTGCGGAACATGCGAGTGCAACATTTAAATAATCAAAGACAAATACCAATTCATCGAATGAATTTGACGGTACTTGATTTTATTCAAGTTAATGACAATTACCAACTCATCGAATGAAGTCGACGGTACGTGAGTTATTCCAATTGAAGGCAAATACCAATTCATCAAATGAAGTCGACGGTACGTGAGTTATTCACACCAATGGTTTATCGTCTACATCTTTCATTTGATTCCTGACGAGTCGATAGTATACAAGTAATGCTGCGCCTGCCGAAATCAATACCAAAGGAATAGTGACACTGGCTTCAGGCACATCGAGTCCTTGCGTTTCTATCATAAGCCCTGTAAACAGTCCAACGCCAATAAAAACGAGGAATAAGCCAAATTTGAGAGAATTAGACCCAAATCTTTGATCTTCTTTAAATATTTTAGCGTCTCGACCACTTTCAATCAATGCCATCCGTTCTTTGTGCCTAGTTGAAAAATACAGATATAGAAATGTAATTATGATTGCTGCGTTCGAAATAAATAACACTATTGGTACTATCATGATGTATAATTTTACAGCTTTGACGAGATGCAATTCGATCAGGTTGCAGAAAAATGAAAAAAAATTGCAACCTCTATAAGATGAGTCTCGTCATATCATCGTAACTACCTAGATATGCTCACTGACAAACAATTTATCTCCGGCATCATGCTGAAAGACGAGAAAGTCTTTGAGATGTTTGTGAATCAGTATAAAGATTATGTGTTTACCATTTGTCATAACATCATAAAGGATCATGCAAAAGCAGAGGAAGCAGCACAGGATACATTTATGAAAGTATTTAAATCCATTCAACAATTTAATCAGGAGTCAAAACTCAGTAGCTGGATCTATAAAATTGCTTATAGGACTTCTCTTGATTACATTAAGAAAAGAAAGCATTACTCTGTAGACACATCCGAGTATACACATCTGACGGATAAAAGAAGTATTGATAAAGAGTTTCACCATAAAGAATTGACTAATATGATCAAGCAATTAATCACGGAGCTAGATCCACTTGATGCTGCTGTGCTGAACCTTTTCTATTTTGAACAAAAGAGCATGAACGAAATTCAAGGCATTACGGATTTGACGGTAACAAACATAAAAACAAAACTGTTTAGATCAAGAAAGTGGTTGCGTAAAGAAATTGGGTCTAGATTGAATACAGAAATAGACGTACTTTTATAATTGAAATCTATGGAAGAATTATTTTGGAAATACATTGACGGCACAGCAACAGAAGCAGAAATCTTGGAAGCTCAGACTTTATTGGAATCCGATAAAAATGCTGTCAATTTGTACAATCAACTAAAGTTGTTGGACAAGTCATTACAACAAACGACAATGTCACCATCGTCTGGATTCACTGCTTCGGTTTTGAGTCGTGCCTTCCTTAGCCTACAATTAGAGAGGGCTTCTTTTAAACCACTCATCTATGTTTTCAGTGCACTCGTAGGTTTATCGCTATTGATAGCCTTTATGCCTTTTGGTAATGAAGAATCATCTGGGTTAATTGATTGGAGTATCTTACAATTTAATCTTGAGTTGTCTCCACAATATTTTATTTATGGGTTGGCGGCATTATCTGTTGTTCTTGTGATTTGGATGGATGTGTTGTTTCAGAAAAAGAAAATGGTGTAAGTGCGCCGACGAATCTTTATTTCATCGAATGAATTCGACGGTACTTGATTTATTCCAATTAAAGACAATTGCCAATTCAGCGAATGAATTCGACGGTACGTGAGCTATTCCAATTGAAGACAAATGCCAATTCAGCGAATGAATTCGACGGTACGTGAGCTATTCCAATTGAAGACAAATGCCAATTCATCGAATGAATTCGACGGTACCTGATTTATCAATTCATCGAATAAATTCGACGGTATGTGATTTATCAATTCATCGAATGAATTCGACGGTACCTGATTTATCAATTCATCGAATAAATTCGACGGTACCTGATTTACCAATTCATCGTATGAATTCGACGGTACTTGATTTACCAATTTTTCCAATGAATTCGACGGTACCACGGGTTCCATGACACTCTACTGCAGTACTACTTTTTGACAAGCCTTTTTCGTATCATCAACCGTCACGCAGACGAAATACAATCCACTCTCCACTGAAGGTAAATCCAATTCAATACTGTTCGTTTTGTTGACAGACCAGCGCTCAACCAATGCACCGTCTAATCGAATAAGATCGATTCTAGTCATCGCATTAAATCCACTTTGGATCAATAATTTATCATTGGCAGGATTAGGAAAGGTTTCAAATTGAATAGAGTTATCCGTCTCTGAAGTGCTTGTCAGAAACGCACAATCATTTGGAAAGCCATTAAAACTAAATACGATTTGATTTCTTACATTCACCACTTCAGATGCTGAAATACAAAATGATTCTTCGTCAATGGCGGTATAGCTAAGTTGGACAAACTCTTCATCCTCCTGAGTTCTAGCTAAAAGTTCAATTTCATCAAATAAAAAGACTTGGGTCATATTTCGATCTTCATAGCCATTAGATTTCATCTGGTCAATTCCAGAGATATCAACGCCTTCAAAACTCAATTGGATAGCTTTCAATGCGGTTTGTGAACTACTATAAGCCAGTGTGATTAATTGATTGGTCCTATCTATATCTGAAACAGTAAACCGTACCGTGTCCAACTCTTGATATTGGCCTGCCGGAAATAAACAATGACTATGGCTGTCCGTTTGCAGATTACCATTTCGCAAGCAGTCATTGGCGAGTACGACATCGTAGACACTAATCTCTCCATCGTCGTTTAAGTCAAAGCATGGTTCGGCTGGTATACCTGATGATGCCAAATTTTCTAAATATTCTTGTATATCGTTAGCGTCCAATTCACCATTGCCATCAAGGTCAGCAAAATGACTCGTACCACCACACACATTGTTGCAATCGATAACAGCACTTCCGTATGCGAAACCTGCACAATCTCGATAGATGCCACAATCTTTGTCTAGAATTTCGATTGTAGGACTTGGTCCTGATTTATCAATAAAGATGCATACCTGCGCCCAATTATTGTCATAATCTGATTCTCTAAATCCACGAAGGTCTGGCAGGCGATTCCAATTGATACGAACAACTAATGTGTATTCACCTTCTTCCACATTGGTAATGTCTACCCATTGGCATGGAATATTACTGGAATACAAATCTTCACATCCTGCGGTGATGCCCATAAAATTGCAGAAGTATCTTTGTTGTCTATCTGGACATTCTGAGTCCTGTACGCAGAAGCCGTTTTTAAATCCGATTGGTTCTGGATTACCGTTACCGGCAAATAGAATGTATTCGGCATAACCGAGTTGATGGTAATGTTGATGGCAATTGTCATTGGAAAAACCTCCTCCATTGTCTTCGGGAGAACCAATGATGTAATCTGAATTACCCACATTTTTTATCAAAGTAGAAAATCGCACAATGTATCTCTTGCCCGGTCCAGTCAAACAACCTTCTTCTATCAAGCACACATCATTCTGTTGGACAGAATCTAGAAAAACGCTTTCTTCAAAAACGGTTTGGTCTACTTCTAAATCAGGTGCACAGTCGTTATAAAAGCAACTGCCATCATCAGATGTAGCGAAGGGATAATAATTACATGCATCAGGATCCGTACAACCAGGATTGTCAGTGAATTTCGAAATGGTCAGATTAATATTGCTTGTCCAATTGACTCGGTCAATCAAAGACAATCGTATGTAGTAAGATTTATTTGCTTCTAATGGAATGGCATTGAAACCCGAAGAAGGTGGACAAAAGCTAAAGTCTTTCGAAAAGGCTATTGCACCTTCAGGGCCATCACTAAATTCTGAGAGGCATTGTTCGTATACCCACATGCGCGTTTGTGGAAATCTGCGTTCTCTATTTAAATCACAATTGAGCAATTGGTACAAACCGGAACTTGGCGGAACAAATTCTACCCAATAATCTTCAACAGGTGGCCATACAACGGTATCATTCAATTCATTGTAGAAAAACGCACTTTCGCAAATCTTGCCTGGCTCACAACCAAATCCATGCGTTTGCAAGCTATCCGTTAGGAATCTTGACAACACTATTTGACCATTAAATAATACCTCGTATTCAATTGGACTTTCTGTGTCTGAGGGGTTTGAATCTGAGACCAATAATCGATAACAATCCTTTTCTGCAATTAAAAAGTCGTTGCTGCATTCAGAAGAGGCGTCACATCCAGAGAAGTCAGACGTAGTGATGACATTTTCATCGCCATCTTGCAATTCCCAAGATATATCTTCAGGAAACTCATTTAGGGATACTCGGATGGAAATATTGTCTATCCCCTGCGCTATGGTTAACATAGACATAAGTAGAAATGACATACATGAGATTAGTCTCCGCTTCACTTATTAGGCTGTTAATGGGATTAAACTTAGGCTTATAAAGGTAAGTTGTACTCAACTCTAATGATAGTCTCAAAGCTATAATTAACACATAAGGTATTATCACAATGTATAAGAATGGAGTGAAGCAGACATCAACAAAGGTGCTTAAAATGCGAAGAGCCCGAGTTTGCTATCAAACTCTGGCTCTTTCGACTAAGGTCTCAAAATAAGAAAACTACATTTTTAGGGTCTTGGGATATGTAAAACAAGTTCTTAAAAGTAGATCTATTCTTGTTTCATTCGCTAATATATAACAGATTTTTATAATCTATTACTCTTAGAGTAAAAAGTTACTGTAAATAATGATTTTTTTTATATATGAACTTATTACAATAGTATACCAGTGATACTGAATTGCTTACATATATGTGAAGTTATCATATAGGAGGTGATATTTATCTCATTCAGTATCAATTAGTTAGACGAAATCGCTAATTTTTATCTGCCCTTCACCCTTTAAAAAGCTGATGAAAAGCTAAAAAAGTTGGAAATCCTTGACTTACTATATACTACATTAATACGCGCCCAACTTTTACCCTATAAACGTTCATCAACGGTGAACAAGAAGATGCTATAATGGGTCTTTAGCAAATTTCCAGTTGTCATCGCAGACCACATTGTTATCCATTTTATAATCAAGCATTAGATATCAAACGCAATCAAGTACAACAAACGGTTTGCTACCTACCAGCATTAGCCAACATTCCAGTCTTTGCACTGTTTACATTATCTCATTACTGTTAACAAAATGAATGTAACCCTAAAGACACCAGTTAAGGGCAATTACAAAAAAATAATTGCTGCTTTTGACCGTGATCTATTCGAAGCACTAAAACCTCCCACTGGGGAAATGGAAATTATAACGTTCACTGGTTCTCAAAAAGGAGACATAGTACACCTTCGATTTATAAAACCTTTTAAGGCGGAATGGATCAGTGATATTGTGGAAGATGACATGACAGATGACAAAGCATGGTTTGTAGATGTTGGCAGGAACATACCTTGGCCATTAGGTTCATGGACACATCGGCATATTGTGGAAAAAATTGATGATACCCATTCTATGATTATAGACGACATGACGTTCACTGGAAAAAATGCCTTCCTTACATTGCTACTCAAACCTGCAATATTTATTGGGTTCTATCCTAGAAAAAAAATCTATAAGACGTATTTCGATGCACTTTACCTTTCTGGTCAGACTGTTTAATTTTAACTTGCATTCCTTTAATAAACATTACTAATGAGCAATCCCATCATCATTGGAGCTGGAGTATCAGGACTGGTCGCTGCACTTGAATTAGAGAATGCTGGTTATACACCACTCATCATCGAAGCTACAGATCGTGTCGGCGGCAGAGTAAAATCAGATATGGAGAGAGGATTAGCACTTGATCACGGCTTTCAGGTATTGTTATCAGATTATCCGGAGGCTAAAAAATATTTAGATTATGACCAACTGGACTTGATCCGATTTACACCTGGAAGTGTCATTTTTAAACATGGCAACCCACAAAAAATCGGAGATCCACAAAGAAACGCCTCATTCCTATGGCCGACATTAACTGCAAGCATTGGTTCTCTATTGGATAAACTGAAGATTCTGAAGCTGTCAAAAAAACTTAAGAATAAAAGTATTGATGCAATTTTTTCTACTCCTGCAACTTCAACTCTGCAGTATCTAAACGACTTCGGATTTTCTCCTAAGATCATAGACAATTTCTTTCAACCATTCTTTGCTGGTATTTATCTAGAAGAAAACTTGAACACTTCGAGTAGAATGTTTGAGTTTGTGTACAAAATGTTTGGTACTGGTTATGCGACTATCCCGCGTAAGGGCATGCAGGCTATTCCTGATCAGCTGGCAGCCAAGCTCTCTAAGACAACCATACAATTCAATACCAAAGTACATAAAATTGAAGACAAAATTGTTCACCTCGACAGTGGCGAAACAGTAAAGGCAGATCACATCATCATAGCAACAGATCCAAGCTCTCTATTTGGTCCAACTAAACACAAACAAACCCAATGGAAGCCTTGCTACAATATCTATTTAGCGACAGAGCGTAGTGTATTTAATGAAGCCATCATAGGCTTACTCCCAAATAAAGAATTGCTTACCAATAACTTCCACTTCCTTGGTGATGTCTTTGGCGGCAATACAGAAATACTATCCGTTACAGTTGTAAAACAACACAGTTTATCTGATGAAGAAATGGTGGAAACGGTAAAAAAAGAATTAGACAAACATTGCAATATAAAGACAGGTGCATTGGTCAAATTATTTCACATCGAAAAAGCACTTCCCGATCTTGGTCAACTGGCTTACGAACCCAAAGCTGAGGATCTTTATCTTGCACCAGGTGTCTATTGCTGTGGTGATCAACTAGCAAATGGCTCATTAAATGCAGCTATGGCAAGTGGTCGTAAGGCAGCTGAACAGATTATACACATCGCACAAAGTACTTCTTGACATTTTAAACAGTGGTTCCTCACATACAGCAGTAGATTTTGACCCATTTCATCCACTCTATTGTCCACTTCAGTTCTTATTCCAACATTGATTCTTATTTTTAACTCACCTTTGTAGCCATAAACCATATCATTTTTGAAAGCTAATTACGACATACATATATACCAAAATGAAAATAGTTTGACCGTTTCTTACTTGATCTTTTATCTGTTCTCATCGTTGAAAATACTCGTGAATACCTCTATAAGTGCATCTATCCTTTTATTATTGATGACGACAATGGATGCTAGCGCCCAGTCGAACAAAGCATACATCTATGGTTCAATTACAACAAAGTCGGATGACCGATTCGAAGGCTTCATGCGATGGGGAAAAGAAGAAATGTTCTGGCATGACTTATTCAATTCTGAAAAAATCCAATCTGAACAAAAGCGCGTAAATCGAAGTAGTGAATCTGAAAGTATTTGGGATCGTTTTGAATGGAACATCAGCAGGATTTGGGACAATAAATACAGCGATGTGACCCACCTTTTTGCTTGCCTTTTTGGAGACATTAAATCACTCGAAATTGGTAGAGGCGATCTTGTTTTTTTAGAAATGAAAAATGGGAATCAGTTACGTCTAAATGGCGGCTCAAATGATATCGGAGCAACAGTTCATTTACATGATTATGAATTAGGGAAAATCTCTTTTGACTGGAAAAGGATTGATAGAATTGACTTTTTTCAGGCACCAGAAGGAGCCACACCACCATTTGGCAAACCTTTATATGGTGAAGTAAAAACGAGACGCAATGGAAATTTTACTGGCTACATTAAATGGGATTTGGATGAACGATGTGGAGATGATATTTTGGATGGAGATACTGATTTTGGAGATCAAAAATTCGAATTCAAAAATATTGTTCAAATAGAAAAAGACGGTATTGGATCAACCGTTATTTTTAATTCAGGGCGCAAACTCTTTTTGGATGGTTCCAACGACGTCAATAGCGGGAATCGAGGCATAGCTGTCTATGATCACAATATTGGAAATATAGAAATTCCATGGAAGCAATTTGAAAGTGTTGAATTTATCGATGACAATCAATCTGGTCCAGGG
The DNA here is from genome assembly GCA_937997635.1 of uncultured Saprospiraceae bacterium. Taxonomy (GTDB): domain Bacteria; phylum Bacteroidota; class Bacteroidia; order Chitinophagales; family Saprospiraceae; genus CALFUK01. Next base: position 31,283 of record CALLFA010000033.1, read on the forward strand.
TATCATGACTTTACAACACCAAAAAGTCTCGAAGCAACAATCACCACATTTGATGACAAACAATTAGAAGGCATGATCATTTATGACATAGATGAAATGTGGGAAATGGAAACACTCGAAGGTAAAGACAACGATCTCGAATATCAGATTCCCTTTCGTAATATCAAACGATTAACGCCTAAAAATTCATCTTTTTCATTGGTACATCTGTGTATCGGAGAAGAGTTACTGTTAGGTGATTTGCAAGATGTCAGTGCAAGAAACGATGGCATTCTTCTTTTTGCAAAAGGTGAAAAAGATCCCATACACATAGATTGGGATGATATCGATGAAATTCTATTTAAAGAATAAATGCCTTCTTATCTTTAAACTACATTGAAAAAAAGACACATATTCCTGACTCTGATCATTTTAGGAAGTATTGCTATCAGTATATTTCTATTAGACGGCATTGATCCAGAACGGAGTAACTCTGTCAATCTGACCTTGGCGTGGGCAATATTATCAAGTCTTGCTGTTTATTTTTTTAACGTCTTCTGGAATAAGGTTTTGAATCGAATGTTGTCATGGAAAAGATATCCTGGTGTTCGGTTTATTGTGCATATGATCACTGGAACTGTCTTATCACTTTTGATTGTATCGTGTGTATTCCAATTATTAAAAAACACATTTACAGAAGCGCCCGCACAATATGAACAATTGCTTTCGGCCAATATTTTTGGTTTAGCTTTATTGCTACCACTTTATGCTTCATTCTTCGGTTATAAATTTTTACGTGCTTGGCGAAAAGCAGAACTAGAATCTGAACAACTACAAAAAGAAAATACGCGATCACAAATGATTTCATTACGAAACCATCTTGATCCTCACTTTCTATTTAATAATTTAAACACACTTTCATCATTAATGGATATTGATGTAGAATTATCTAAAGTGTATTTGGATAAATTCGCTGAAGTATATCGGACCATTTTGCGAACCGAACATAGTGACCTTACGACCGTGCAAGAAGAAATGAATATGGTCAATGCTTACATTTACCTTATTAATATTCGGTTTAAAGATGCTGTCTTTTTTCATATTGACATTTGTGAAAACTGTAAGGAAAAAGCGATTCCGCCATTGACCATTCAGATGCTGATCGAAAATGTACTAAAGCACAACATTGCCAGCAAATCAAAACCTTTGCATATTACCATCAAGACTGAATCGGAAGACACTTTAGTTATTGTGAACAATCTTCAGAAAAAGCAGATTGATCCGGGCACAATAAGTGGCACTGGATTGGAAAATATAAAATCACGCTATCGCTTTTTTACGAATGAGGAAGTGATCATCGAAGAGAATGCAAACACGTTTGAAGTACGCATTCCCCTAATGGTAGTAGAATAAAACCGAGATAGCAATGAGTATCCTTGTTATATTCTCCTTTTGGTATAATGACATTTTTTTCAAAAATAACATCCTAAAATTATGAAAATACTACTCATAGAAGATGAACATTTTGCAGCGGAGAAAATGAAAAAGTTGATTCATGACATCAATGAGTCTTACACTATCGTCGAGGTACTGGATTCAGTCGAGGCAAGCATTGATTATTTACAAACCAACGAACACCCTGATCTCATTTTAAGTGACATTCATCTGGCGGACGGCATTTGTTTTAGTATTTACTCTACAGTCAATGTGCAATGCCCAATTATCTTCACTACTGCGTATGAGAAATATGCAATACAAGCTTTTGAAGTAAACAGCATAGATTATCTGTTGAAGCCCATCCAAAAAGAACGGCTACAACAAGCATTAGAAAAATATGAGTCCACTACTTTAGCAGATGCAGATTCTACCGCTCTTTTTCAAGAATTTAAAACACTTTTGGCAAAAACCAATAAGGAATATAAATCAAGGTTTTTATGTAAGCTTGGTAATAAAATAAAATCCATACCTACTGGAAGTATTCGCTACTTCTATAGCAAAGATAAATTGACCTTTTTAGTTGATGATAATCAAAATCGCTTTCCCGTCAATCACAATTTAGAGGAGATTGACAACATGTTGGATCCCAAATATTTTTTCCGAGTGAATCGCAAGTACATTATTCATTTTGATGGGATAGATGAAATACATCCTTATTTCAAAGGTCGCCTCAAACTAAAATTGACTCCCGATATTAACGATGATATTGTAGTGAGTACAGATCGGTCGCCATTGTTTAAGGCTTGGTTGGATCGGTAGTAAAAGCTCCACAATAATATTCCCGATTCACTCCACATTTCTACCGCTTCATCTTAAATGTCTTCATAATGATAAATTAAACCTTCAAATTTATGAACGTAAGCTGATTATTCAACTGGGTGATCCGAAATTAAACATCGACTCACCGATTAAAAGAAATCCATTATGAAAACGAAACTTTTTCTTATCATTTTAACCGCTTTTGCCAATGCCTATCTTCTCAACGAAATTGACCCTGCTACTTCCTCTTCTAATGAAACATTGATTTATGGCACGATAACAACTGAAGGCAATGATACTTATACTGGACAGATTCGCTGGGGTAAAGAAGAAGCCTTTTGGTTTGACTATTTCAACTCATCAAAGCCAAAAAATGAATTTCTGGATTATTTGACTGATGATCAACTTGATGATTTATCTGGGGGAAGTAATTATACAAGTACTAGCTCTTGGTTTGGGAAAAAAACGAGTATTGTGTCTTGGTCTAGCTCTAGCGATCATAGCCATTCCTTTGCTTGCCAATTCGGTGACATCAGAAGCATCGAAATGGGTCGCGGAGAAAAGGTAACCGTCATTTTGAAAAATGGTTATGAAATGAAATTAAAAGGAGGCTCTAACGATATCGGAGAAGAGATACAAATTCACGATACAGAAATCGGACTGATTAAATTAGATTGGAAGAATATAGATAGAGTAGAATTTTTTGCTACTCCAAGAAATTTAGAAAACGTGTTTGGTTCGCCATTATATGGCACAGTAAAATCAGAAGAAGGAGATTTCACTGGATACCTGCAGTGGGACCACGACGAACGATTAACAGAAGATGAATTAAATGGAGAAACTGATGATGGAGACTTAGACATCAAATTTGGCAATATAAAATCCATCAGAAAGAAATGGAAAAGCAGTCTTGTGACTTTGCAGTCAGGACGCAGTTTCGAACTGGATGGCACAAATGATGTGGATGATGGCAACAGGGGTATTATCGTCAATATGCCTGGACAAGGCCGAGTAGATATCGACTGGGATGAATTTGAAGAAATTCATTTTACCAATGCGCCTGGTAATTCCGGACTCACATACACATCCTTCAAAGGTGGGCAAGAGATTTATGGCACAGTACATACAAAAAACGGTCAATCGTACAAAGGTTCTTTGGCTTACGATCTTGACGAAGAATTTCAATTAGAAATTTTAAATGGGATGATTGATGATATTGAATATTTCATTCCCTTTTCCAATATTAGTCTCATTGAACCTCAAAGAAGAGATAGAGCGATGGTCACATTAAAAAATGGCACCAGTTTGGAATTAGAAGATAAGGTAGATGTCAGTGATGATAACGATGGCATACTTATTTTTGAAAAAGGAAAAGATGGTGATGCGATTTATGTGAAGTGGGATGATGTTGAGTCTGTACGTTTGAATTGATGATAAAGCTTGCTGGAGTAAAAAATTAATCGAGTATTGGTCACTAACGAATTTGTAATCAAACTTTGTGCTTGTTAAAACTCTGGGTCTATTCGAGCTACGAATAAATGTGCTCTAGCATCTATTTATGCATAAGACTTTATTTGATTACATGTTTCCATAACGGCTGACTCTTCCAATTTTCAGGAAATCCCATATGCCTTATATCAACTTCCTGGTACTTGTCAAGCAGTTTAATCACTTGTCTTCCATAACTATTATACGGATTAATAGTTTTAAGGCAGTAAATCAAACAACAAATAATAGCGTATATTTTGAGCTCTTTGTCTGCAGTGGAATCATTCTTTTCTTCATTTTCCCATCTATCAATCCAGGGTTGTCTTGGAGATTTAATCCATGTTGGACTAATGGTTAATTTGATATTCCATAATCTTCCATGGTGAGCACAAATATTTCTTACATAAACAAATGACTCAATCCAAGAAATTAATAACTTATGATGTAAACCAATGCTTTTACTAATAGGAATTAAATCTTTGTAATTTCCTGCATTTTTTAAGATCGCCAGTAAATAGTTGAAAGTTAAAAGTTCAAAAGATTTCCAAGATGGCGGAATATGTTGAATGTACTTTTGCTTATACTTTTCTATGAATTCTTGCTTTGTCTCTTCGGCACTTAAGGAAAGTTTATTTAGAAGTTTAATATAAAATGGGTATGTCTTAAAAGCTTCTTGATTTTCAAACCAAAATCCCGATTTGTACTTATGAGAAAAGTGATAAATAATTTGGGTACGAACAGCAATTTCTATTTGCTCTATTGCTTGGAAAGTAATGGTTCGAAAGTCACTATCAAATTGATATAGCCTAAATGCAGTATTGAATTTTGCTCCTGTCTTAAATATCTCTTCGTGCTTTGGTTCTTTTAATAAAGGAAACCAATAATTGCTTAATCTGTTATAGCTTATATAGGTCAGAATTCGTTCAGCCCTGTCTTCATTTTCTATTGTGAGATTTCTCCTTTTAAGAAGAAGAACTTGTTCTTTAAACGATTTAGGCGTCTTATCGTATGAGACTTTGATCGATTTAGCCATTTCATGTGTTCTTAAAAACAGAAAACCCCCCAAAAATGCACATCGTTGAGAGGTCCGGGGGGTATTGATAATTCAAATATACAGCATCTACTATATATGTCGCTGTATTTGATGTGTTTTTTTAAACAAAACAAAATTTTTGATCATCCAATGCTTAACTTAAAAAAGAGATTGCTATATGATTATTCAGAAAAGCTTCTGGTGAAGCGAATATGCCAAAACATTACGAATCAATCAAAACTCCCGATACGGCGCATCCAAAAACGCATTCGCCTCCTCTTCCTCAAACTTTGCTGCGGCGTTATCCCAATGCAATGTTTGATTAGGAAATCGGCCTGCGATTACACCTAAAAGAATCGTTTCTGTCAGCCTTGCCGAATAAGAAAACGGTGCGGAAGTATTGTCTTTGCCCAAACATGCGTCTACAAACTGATGATAATGTTTAGGTGTCTCTTTGTTGTAATCTCTGATGGGCTCTCCCAAATTAAATTGGTCAATATCCATGTCTCTGTATTCACCATCAACAATTAATTTTGGTATTTTTTGAAAATGAGGCAAATACAGTCGTCCCTTTTCTCCCATGAACATAGCGCCTTGATCATGCAATGCTTCACCATTAGGCAATTTTAAATCGTCATGGACATCTGGTGCACCCGGGCCATCATACCAGACCCATTTAAAATTATTTGTCGTATACCTCGTACCTGGAAATTCGTAGGTGACAATGTTGTTTTCTGGAAAACCAATTTCGTTGGGATTACGACAACTCGTGGTGATTGTTTTGGGTACATCTAATGCCAAAGCATTATAGGGTGTATCAAAAATATGCACACCCATATCACCTAATGTACCACATCCAAAATCGACTAACTTACGCCAGTTGCCCGGATGATAATAGCCTTCTTTATACGGCCTCGCTTTCGCAGTACCCAACCATAAATTCCAATCCAGATGTGCTGGGACAGGATCAGATCCGGCTGGTATAGTTCCATCAAAGCCCCAATTTTTCGGAGACCATGCTCTCACTGTATTCACCTTCCCGATGATTCCAGATTGAATCAATAAAGTTGCTAACTTATAATCATAAAATGAATGCACTTGAATCCCCATTTGCGTAACCAGATTTTTCTCTGCAGCCAACTTGCGCATCGCTCTCGCCTCGGAAACATGATGAGTCAATGGCTTTTGACAATAGACGGGTTTGTCCATTTCCATTGCCATCAACGATGCAGGTGCATGGGTGTGATCTGGTGTTGATACAATTACAGCATCTATCTCCTTTCCCATTTTATGCAACATCTCTCTGTAATCAGCGAAAACAGCCGCAGTCGGATGCAATGCCTTGGCAGCTGCTAGATTGTTGGCGTCTACATCACAAAGAGCAAAAACATCTACCATTGGATGCGAAGAAATTGCCTTGAGGTCTTCAGCGCCCATTCCACCGACACCGATATGTGCCGTTCTCAGGCGTCCGTCTTTTGCAAATTTATAAGAGGCACAAGAAGGCAAAAAGGCCACAGAAGATATGGCGGCTGTTTGTTTTAGAAAGTCACGACGTTTCATATTGATGTGTTTGATTTAAGTTAGTATTGCCATCCACTTCGGCAATATTTTACCATTCGTACTAAAGCTAATAAAAGCTAGCTATAAAAGCATCGTTGAACTTGTGCTAAAATAATAGAGTTACCATT
>CALLFA010000034.1 GCA_937997635.1 uncultured Saprospiraceae bacterium
GCTAATTTGCCAGGAAACTGTAAAGCGATTGCACAATCATCATGTACCACACTGTCTTGCGATGCGACGCGATCATTCAGCTTTAGCTCTTTGATGCAAGATACCGTCGTATGTCTGAATGAAGCTCAGTCAATCATACAGCTAAGACACGATTTGCAAGGGGACGTACGTACACCTCAAGTACAATGGTTTCTCAATGGCGTTGCGTTCTCAGGTACATCATTTGATCCATCAGTTCAACCAATCGGTACCTACAGAATAAGAGCTGAATTATTTGACGAAGGATGTACAGCGAATTCGGCAGAGACAACTATAGAGATAATTGGTTTTGACAATACAATAGGCTTTCAAATTGATGATAGGGTTTGTGTGAATACAGAAGTGCCAATTGTCATTACTGGTACGCAATATGATTATTCCTTTTACCAATTCACAGCAGAGGGCGGTGCTGTTCTAACAGGTCTAGAAAATGGGAATCCAACATTGAGATGGCAATCAGTTGGGACACATTTGGTCAGTTTGATAGTGGAGTCAAATGATTGTAGAACGACACAAAATATAACGCAGGAAGTTGTTGTAGAGAATGTGAATGGTGTGGATGATATCCGAGTAAACGCAAATTCAAAGTCAGCACTCTTTGAATGGGATCCAGTAAGCTGTGCTACTTCTTATGTTGTTTACGTCAATAACCAACGTACGGAAGTGACAGACCAGACAAACTTTACATACATATTTGATGCAATTGATACGCAAGTGGAAGTAAGAGTCGGAATTGAAACTGGTACATGTTTTTGTCCATTAGATAGTCCTTCAAGTGTGGCTTTAAAAGATAATTGTCCAAAAATAACAATGACAATTCCAGACTATCCAACCATCTGTTTGGATGGCAGTAGGAGTGTGGATCCTCTAGAATTAGAAGTAGTAATTGAAGGTATAGAACAAGAAGGAGAGCTAATATGGTCGGGCTTGTGTTTGGTTCAAGGGAACAGGTTTTCTCCTACCTGTGCAGGTGAAGGCAATCATGTCATAACAGTGTCTTATAGAGAAAATGGATGCGATTTTTCAGATTCGGTGACCATTACCGTTAGTAAAAATCCTACTGTAAGCTATGATGTGGCTAGTAATATTTGCCCTGGTGAAGAATCTTCTTTGACCATTACCGAGTCATCTAATGCGATGGTATTTCTAAATGACGAATTGATTTTAGATGAGTCCGTTCCATTGGGACCTGGCTCATATGAATTAGAATTTTCTGATCAGAATGGATGTACGGTAACTGATGATTTTGAAGTATTTGAAATCCCAGGAGTTGAGGTTGATATTTTAGGAACACAAACGATCAAACAAGGCTTTTCTACAGAGTATATTTTGGAATCTAATACTACGGGAAGAGATTTGACTAATGTAAAGTGGTCTTACAATAATGTAGAGTTATGTGCAGATGATTGTGAAAGATCATTCAGATTAGCCAATGTAGAGCGGTCAGGAGAGCTGTGCGTAGAGTTTTTACTTGATCAGGAATGTTTGATTAGCCATTGCATAGAAGTGCTTGTCGAGCCTTCTTTGAAAGTTTATTCTCCAAACAGTTTGGTTTACAATGCAAGGAACTCTGTACAAAATCAAACCTTCCGCTTGCAGACGAATAGTGAAAACAGCTATGTCGAAAAAATTACTGTTCTTAATCGACGTGGTGATGTGATGTATGAAGAAGTTGGATTAACCAATAAAGCTGATTACTTAGGTTGGAATGGCTTAGATAAGAATGGTGAAATTGTTCCGATTGGTGTCTATGTCTATTATGCAGAGATAAGAGATGAATTAGGCAATTTAAATGACCTTGCCGGAGATATTACGTTTTTCCATTAACAACACCCATGACAATTTCTAACGCTTTTTGAAGTTGTTGCTCTCTTGATAAGGTGCTAGTGTCAAGCACAATGGCATCATTTGCTTGTCTTAAAGGAGAGAATTCTCGAGAAGAATCAATTCGATCACGCTTTTCAAGATTGTCGGCTACTTCTTCACGTGTGACATCGATGCCTTTGTCTTTCAATTCTTTCAACCTTCGATTAACCCTGATCTCCATATCTGCTATAATAAAAAGTTTCAATTCGGCCTCTGGAAAGATGGCAGTCCCTATATCTCTACCATCCATTATGACAGCTTTGCTCTTTCCAAAATGACGTTGCTTCTCAATTAGAAAAGCTCTGACTTCAGGAAGAGCTGCAACTTCACTGACCAATTGTGCAACTTCAGGTGATTTAATTTCTTCAGAAATATTGACACCATTTAAGATCGGATTACTTGCACAGTTGATTAAAGCCAGATGCAAATCTATATTCGATAATGCTATTTCTACTGATTCTTTGTGCGTGACATCAATACCACGTTTGATGAAGTCTACAGTGACTGACCTGTACAGTGAACCAGAATCAATGTGTATGTAGCCTAAGGCAATGGCTAAATCTTTAGCAAGTGTAGATTTCCCACATCCTGAAAAACCATCTATCGCAATTATGATAGGCTTGTCAGATGCACTTGATAAATCCATTAACTCATTGGGTGTTAATATTCATCCTCGTTAAATAGGAAGTCATCTTTACGAGGATAGTCGGGCCATATGTCTTCCATGTTCTCATAAATTTCTCCTTCATCTTCGATTTGCTGAAGGTTCTCTAACACTTCTAGTGGTGCTCCTGATCGAATCGCATAATCTATCAATTCGTCTCTTGTCGCAGGCCAAGGCGCGTCTTCAAGATGGTGGGCTAGTTCTAATGTCCAATACATAATTTAAATACAATTTAGCTTCAACTACATTAAGGCATTATTGATAGGTCAAGTTCCATGCTTGCCCTCAAATTTCGCACAAAACTATTAAAATTATTAACTCTTGCAACTTACAATGCAAAAAAAATAAAAGTATGTTGTATTGTAATTAGGAAAATATATAAATAACTACTAGGCAATTACTTAAATGTAGGAGTAATCAGTTCGTATAAATCAAAATACCATAAGCGACTATAGGATCAACATAGCATCTCCGTAGCTAAAAAACTGATATTTCTCCTTAATTGCTTCTTCATAAGCTTTCAAAATCAATTCCGTACCACCAAATGCACACACCATAATCACTAAACTAGATTTTGGTAAATGGAAATTAGTGATCATACAATTCGCAATATTAAAATCAAATGGAGGAAAAATGAATTTATTAGTCCAACCTTCAGCAGGCTTTAATAAGGAGTGTGCTGACACCGCTGATTCTATTGATCGCATAGAGGTAGTGCCGATTGAACATACTTTTTTATTTGCCTTTTTCGCCGTATTTACAATGTCACATGTTTCTTGTACAATCTTGAAATATTCAGCATCCATTTTATGTTTGGAAAGATCTTCAACATCTATACTGCGAAATGTACCCAAACCAACATGAAGTGTCACTTCTGCAAAGTTTATGCCTTTGATTTCTAAGCGCTTCAACAATTCTCGGCTATAGTGTAACCCGGCAGTAGGAGCAGCAACAGCACCCGTCTGTGATGCATATACAGTCTGGTAACGTTCGATATCCAACGCTTCTACTTCTCTATCAATGTATTTTGGAAGTGGAGTATTTCCTAGTTTATCTAAAATGTCACTGAAATCATCAGAGGTGCCTTCATGGAAGAAACGAATGGTCCTTCCTCTTGAAGTTGTGTTATCGACGACTTCAGCTATTAAAAGATCATTACCTTCATCATCACTAAAATAAAGTTTGTTTCCAACTCTAATTTTACGAGCTGGATCGACCAAAACATCCCAAAGTTTACTTTCTTTATTCAACTGTCTCAGTAAGAATACCTCGATATTGGCATCCGTCTTTTCCTTTTTACCATAAAGCCTCGCTGGAAATACTTTGGTATTGTTTCTGATCATGACATCGCCATCATCAAAATAATCAAGCACATCTTTAAATACTTTGTGTTCTATTTTACCAGTATCTCTATGGACAACCATCAACCTTGATTGATCCCGTTCTTTGGCAGGATATTTAGAAACAAGTTTTTCAGGTAATTCGAAATTAAATTGAGATAACTTTGTCTTCATTTTTATTATTTAAGCGTGCAAAAGTACGCATTTTAAAGGATAAATGCTTGTGTCGAGAGGTATCTCTCTGTCAATAATTAGATTAAAGTTAAAGTAGATGATGTATGCATAACTCGAATAACCTACAATTGTTCGATAATGACTTTGAAAAGCAGTTCGCTTACCACGCAATAAGCCGTATCTTTGAATCTCATGAAGTTATTGTTCAGAACCATATTGGAGAGTTTCCGACTTGCATTCCGAGAGCTTCGTGGGAATAAACTTCGATCTTTCCTTTCTTTATTGGGTATTACGATTGGAATATTTTGCATTATTGCTGTTCAATCGGCTGTTGATTCTCTCGAAGGCTCTATCCTAGATTTATTTGGTGGAATCAGCAAAGAGATCCTAATGATAGATACATTTCCATGGGATGAAGATCCAGGTCAAAATTATTGGAAATACTTCAAGCGCCCTTCTCCTTCAGAAAACGATTATGCTGAATTAGCAGAAAGACTAGACTTAGCAGATGAGGTAGCTTTTCTCATTGGAATGGAAGGACAGACATTAAAGAATGGTTCTCGAAGTCTAGAAGGTACATCCGCCATAGGCACGACATTGAATTTCCCTGAAATACAAGACATGGAACTTGGTAAGGGCAGATACTTTTCCCAGCAAGAATATGAAAGTGGAGCTACCAAAGTGATCATAGGTGCCGAGATAGAGAAAGAATTATTCCCTAATCAGCAAGCCATCGGAAAGGATGTTAAATTATTCGGTCAAAAGTTTCAGGTAATTGGTGTCCTCAAAGAAGAAGGGGAGAATCCATTTAATGTACAACAATTGGATATTGTTACTTGGATGAGCTACAAGACGATGAAGCGATTCGTCAATATTAAAGGAAAGAATCGGTTTACTGCTGCCACACTTGTTTATGTCAAACCTAAGGAGAACGTAGCGGTTGATGCGTTGAAAGATGAGATGACTGGCGAACTAAGAGCAATCCGTCGATTGAAACCGATGGAAGAAGATAATTTTTCAATTAATTCGATCTCTCAAGTGACCAATATAGTTGAAGGCTTTTTCGGACAAGTTAAGTTAGGAGGATTGCTCATAGGAATCTTTGCCATTATCGTAGGCTTAATCAGTGTGGCTAATATTATGTTTGTTTCAGTCAAAGAACGCACTAGTATCATAGGCATTAAGAAAGCTTTAGGTGCCAAACAACATGTCATCTTATCCGAATTTTTGATTGAATCCGTGTTCTTGTGCCTGTTAGGAGGATTGCTAGGCATAATAATGGTATACGGAGTTGCTAAAGGCATTTCGGCAGTAATCCCATTTGACATTACCTTATCAATCAAGAACATTATAATCGGTGTGACATCGTCTGTCTTGATTGGTGTCATAGCTGGAATGTTGCCAGCCTTACAAGCCTCTAGACTAGATCCAGTGGAAGCGATTAGAAAGTAGATATTCATCCCTTCCCATGTAAGGTAATCCTTTAAGACTCTAAATCATTTGCCTTACAGTAGTAGAATGATGGTAATAAAAGGTCTCCTTACCTCTTTGGTTGGTGACTTCAGTCTTTCACTATTCTCCAAATTAAAAAGACCCGCTCATCACTGAGCAGGTCGGCTTTTTCATGCATGTATTGGTTTTAGCTTGCTGACTCAACCACAGCTTTAAAAGCATCTGGATGGTTGAATGCTAAATCTGCAAGCACCTTTCGGTTTAGACCAATGTTTTTCTTAGATAAGCCATTGATCAACTTAGAATAACTCACACCGTGCTGTCTGGCACCTGCGTTTATTCTAGCTATCCAAAGCTTTCTGAACTCTCTTTTCTTAGCTTTTCTATCTCTGTATGCGTATACACCAGCTTTCTCAACTGCATTTTTTGCAACTGTATATACTTTACTACGCGCTCCGAAATAGCCTCTAGCTTCTTTGAGAATCTTTTTTCTTCTTCGCCTTGATGCTACTGCATTAACTGAACGTGGCATAATTTAACTTTTTAAGGATTACTATGATTTGATACAAAGCAAACTCTGTATTCTTTTTGTATCTGCTTTTGAAACAAGCGTTGAATCTCTAAGTCTCAACTTAGCTTTTTTAGATTTATTTCTCATCATGTGAGATGTATTCGCTTGGAAGCGTTTTATCTTTCCAGAACCAGTAACTTTGAAACGTTTCTTTGCACTGGAATTTGTTTTCATCTTAGGCATATCGATCCCAATTTTAAAATGGAGTGCAAAAGTAATTAATTTGTAGCGTTTATACAATTTATTTTATCTCATGACTAGAATAGCTATTTTATCACTCTTACTAGTCCTTCAAATGGGATGTCATGATATGGAACGAGCAGAATTAGCAAAAAGTGAAAATTGGCCTACACTTTCATCGGCAATTAGAGCTATTGGATTGGAAATCAACCCTTTACATATCTACCTCCGATGCTTTAAACAGGAAGAAATAGTCCAACTCTGGGTGTCAAATGACCCCATACATGACTTCAAACTGTTGCGTAACTATTCTTTTTGTACATCATCAGGGACTTTAGGTCTAAAGCGGAAAGAAGGCGATTTGCAAATTCCTGAAGGTCTTTACCACATTGATCGATTCAATCCTTTCAGTCAATTTCACCTCTCTATGGGCATAAATTACCCCAATAAAGCAGATTTGATACATGGAGATAAGGATAAACCAGGCTCAGATATTTTCATACATGGAGAGTGCAATAGTGTCGGTTGTATCGCTCTAGGCAACAAAGCTATTAGAGAATTGTATACCATAGCACACGAAGCTGAAGCCCAAGGCAATAGAATACGAGTAGATATCTTCCCATATAAATTCCAAAACCAGGACTCTCTGATATCAATGGATCAAGAGCATCAAGACTTATGGACCCAATTGCAACCATTTTGTGCCAATTTCGAACCCAATTATCATTTGATGCCATTTAGCATATCAGATGCAGGTGTATATTTGCCCGATACATCAGAATGAATCTCTCAACCCAGATATGATAGTAGAAGTCGAGATACCTGTCAAACCATCAGAAATTAAAGACCATGCTTTAATCTTACGAAAAGCAATACTTAAAGCTAAATGGACATCAGACATGGTCAGAGACTGGAGAATCAAACGAAAATCAATCGATGCTCGCAAACGACTGCCAGTATACAGATTGCGAGTTGAATTGTCCAAAAAAGAGAAGCTCGTTGAGGAGGGTAATTCATTTGAGCCTATACACATTAGTGATCCGACATCTAAGAAAGTGATTATCGTAGGAGCTGGCCCTGCTGGATACTTTGCCGGTTTGAAATGTATCGAGCTAGGCTTGAAACCTATTATTGTCGAAAGGGGCAAAGATGTCAGAGCTCGTCGACGAGATCTTAAAGCAATTCAGCAAGAAGGGATTGTCAATCCTGATTCGAATTATTGTTTCGGTGAAGGTGGCGCTGGGACCTATTCAGATGGAAAACTATATACGCGATCCCACAAAAGAGGCAACATAAGAGACATCTTGCGCATCTTGGTGGACCATGGAGCAAAAGCTGATATTCTTATTGATGCACACCCGCACATTGGTTCGAATAAACTACCTCAGATTATTGCGAGAATCAGAGAAAGTATAGAATCCAATGGGGGAGAAATTGTGTTTGAACATAAAGTTGTTGACTTCCAGTTTGCCGAAGATCATTGTGTTGGTGTGTTAGCAGAAAGAGGTGACCAGCAGGTAGAATTAGTTGGAGATGCAGTTATTGTTGCTACAGGTCATTCCGCTCGTGATATATTTAGGCTATGTGAGCTGCATGGCATTCTGATGGAAGCCAAACCCTTTGCGCTCGGAGTACGACTTGAACATCCGCAGCAGCTCATTGATCAGATCCAATACAACCAAGTTAAGCGAGAAGAGAATTTACCAGCTTCGAGTTATAGAGTTGCTTGCCAGATTGATGACATTGGGGTGTTTTCATTTTGTATGTGTCCAGGAGGATTGATTGTTCCTGCTTCTACAAGTCCTTCTGAACTGGTCGTTAATGGAATGTCTTTATCGCGAAGAGATTCCCCATTTGCCAACTCAGGTGTAGTCGTTGAAGTCAGTTTAGATTATTTAAAGAGTCAAGGATTCGAAGGTGTTTTTGCTGGTGTTGAATTTCAGCAAAAGTACGAACAAGCATTTTATTCTTTTGGAGACGGGACACAACAAGCACCTGCTCAAAAGCTAACCGATTTTGTGAATCAAACTGTTTCCAAAGGTGAAATGAGCAGTTCTTATATTCCTGGTTTAGTGTCCGCGCCTGTCCACGATATGTTGCCATCATACATCAGTACTAAGATTCGCAAAGCCATTACTAAGTTTGATCAAAAGTTAAAAGGCTATTATTCGGATGAAGCTCATGTCGTCGGACTGGAGAGTAGAACGAGCTCTCCCATTCGAATTGTAAGAGATAAATTGTCGTATATGTCAACATCAAAAAAAGGATTTTTCCCTTGTGGGGAAGGTGCGGGATTTGCTGGGGGCATATTATCCGCAGCTTTAGATGGTAGAAATGTAGCCTCTGCCGTAAAGACCTATTTAGGATAAAATACTACCTTTCCAGTATGAAAGACCTCGCTGATCTGATCGGACGATTTCTAATTTCACTGATTTTTTTCTTTGAAGTATACGATACACTTGGCTTTTGGCAAAGTACAAAAGACACCATGAGTGCATACAACATCAATTGGAATCAAGATTTGATTCTAGTCTGCATAATGACTGTGTTGATCTTAGGAAGTTTAATGGTGTTGATCGGCTATTATGCTAATATAGGTGCGTTTTTATTACTCCTGTATTTGGTCCCGTTCACATTTATTGTTTTCTCTTTTTGGAATGATCCCATCGAATTCAGGCGGGTAAATTCTTTGCAGTTTACACGAAATCTTGCTATTTGTGGTGGCTTACTTATACTTATAGCAAAAGGTGGAGCAGGTAAATTTAGTATAAGACGTATGCTACATGTCCTGCGATTGCCAAAAGAGTAAAGCTAGATGTCGTCTGGCAAAGATTCTTCATTTAATAATTCACTGCAATATTTACAGTATAGAGCGTCGTTGTCGTGGCCTTCTCTAGAGCAGTATCGGCAAGTCTGCAGACTTTTTTTTGCCATGTCTGAGTCGCTTTTGGTTAATTCTGATGTGACGATTCCTGTCGGTACAGCAATCACTGCATAACCCAGCAACATGATGACTGCTGCAATGAATTGACCAAAATTGGTGGTCGGGGAGATGTCTCCATATCCCACTGTGGTCATTGTTACTATTGCCCAATACATTGCTCTCGGTATGCTATCAAATTGTTCGTTGTAACCACCTTCTATAAAGTACATGAGTGAACCAAAAATACATACGATGACGACGACGAAAGACATGAAGATGATGATCTTAGGACGAGAGTTTTTAAGCGCATCACTAATCACTTTCCCGTGGTTTAAGAAGTTGATCATTTTGAATATCCTGAAAACTCTCATCAGACGCAATGCCCTAATTACGATTAAAGACTGAGAACCCGGAAAGAAAATACTCAGGTAAGTGGGAAGGATAGAAGCCAAATCAATAATACCAAAAAAGCTGGTAGCATACTTGATTGGTTTGTACACACTATACAATCTAAAAATATACTCTAAAGTGAAGAAAATGGTGAATATCCATTCGAGCACATAGAATGTTTTCTTAAAACCTGTCCCTAATGTAGGTACTGATTCCAGCATGACAGCAAAAACACTCAATAGGATCATGATGAGCAGTATGATGTCAAACCGCTTGCCTGCAGGAGTGTCTGCTTCAAAGATGATCTCATGAAGTCGCTCTTTCGAACGATTTCTAGGAAAAGCCATGATTCTTAATTCTTTAGATTATCATGCAAATATTAAACCACAATAGAATTTTCATGTATAGTCAGTCATCTTTGTTTTGGGCAGAATAATTAGAACTCCATTGTTATGGAAATGTAATCAGCAGTCACAAATAACACGAGGCCACTACCAATTTGGTTCATCATTAAGGGTGTTGTAGTCTAGTGAATCAAATTTAAGGCTAGTAGTTAATGGACAAAAACTCTAAACAAAATCAGAATCACTAACAGAATGTTTGCTGTTCTTAATTTTTACCATTTCTTTCTCTATTTCTCTTTGTTCCCAATCATCTCCATAAGTAAAAGAAAACACTCGAATGGCATGAAAAGCAACTGCAACTCCCCAACCCAAAATTGGAAATATCGCCCAGAATACATCACTTGTAAATAGATTGAGTAAAATAAAGAAAACGCTCATTAGCAACCAAGACATCAAGTGGGAATAAAACTTCCGTTTCTCCTTAACTCTTTTTCTTGCGATTTGATAAATCTCCTTATCCATAGAGCATAATTAAGCATAATCTTCATAAAGTCAACAAAAACTTAGCCGAATAACCTGTTCTTGCCGATCAACTACCCATTTATTAAGATGTGTTATCGAACAAAAAGTAACTGAGTATCAGTAGAATTTTCCTCAGCAAACGCATAGTCTTCCAGGTTAAACCCCTTCAAATCTTCGATTGTTTTTGCTTTTTCAATAGCCATGTACCTAGCCATTAATCCTCTGGCTCGCTTTGCGTTGAATGAGATGTGTTTCAGTTTGCCATCTCTGTATTCTTTAAAGTCTACATTGATGACAGGAATATTCAATTGCTTCTTTTTTACAGATTTAAAATATTCAACTGAAGCAAGATTGATGATGGCTTTTTCTTTATGCGATGCTATTTCTTCGTTGAGTGAATTAGCTATTTTATCGTCCCAAAATTCATATAAGTTCTTTCCTTTTCGCGTTGATAGTTTTGTGCCCATTTCTAGTCGATACGGTTGCATAAGATCTAGTGGTTTCAAAATACCGTATAAGCCGGAAAGGATTCTCACGTGTTTTTGAGCGTAGTTTATCTGTGTTTTATTGAGTGTTTCCGCATCAAACCCTCTGTAAACATCACCATTAAATGCAAAAATGGCTTCCTTGCTATTTTTTCTGGTGAACGTCTCACCAAATTCTTTATACCTGATTGCATTTTCTTGTGCAAGCTTATCGCTAATACTCATCAAGCTTTTCAATTTGCCTTTCGACTGCTTTTTGAGTTTATGCACCAAGGCTTGAGTCTCTTCTTGAAAAATTGGCAATGAGGCCTTGAAGTCTTTCGATAAAGCTGAGTAATCAAGTGTCTTTGCAGGTGAAAGTAGTGCTAGCATATGAATTTTAATATATGTACAAAATTAATCAATTGATGTTGACATAAACAACGATTTTAAAATAGAGTTCATATAAATAATTTCAGCCTACCGACCGTGATGACTCATTGTGTGTATTGGCTTTTAACTTTATTTAGGTTCGCCTAGCGATGGGTGATGGTCCAATGGAAGTTTGAAGCATAAAAAAAGGCTTCGAAATTCAATTCGAAGCCTTGATATATTTTGAAAATAACTTTCTTAATTAATGACCGTGGCCATGTCCTGTTTTCTTACTAGCATCTTTAAAGATGTTTGCTGGTGCTTCAGGAACACTATTTTCAGCTTCAAGGACATTACCTTTGACAGTAATGACGTGTGGCTCTACGCCTTCTTCATTCGTCGTCAGGGTTACTGTTTTGCTGAATTTATTCAGTCTATTAGTCGCGTATCTTATTTCTATTTGACTAGCTTCACCTGGCATGATAGGCTCTTTTGGCCATTCAGGAACAGTACATCCACAACTACCTCTAGCTGATTTGATAATCAAAGGAGCGTTTCCAGTGTTTGTAAAATTTAGTAGTCTTAAAGGTTCAGAATGTTGCTCAATAGTACCATAATCCACAACCGTAGATTCTAGCGTCATTTGAGGTCCATCGACAGATTCAGCAGAGATAAGATCTGTTGGTTCTAACTGCCCAAAAGCGATTCCCGCAATTAAAGCAAAACATAGAGAAAGTAAGTATGACTTCATTATATAGAACTTTGTTTTTACAAATGTAATTCAATTCTCAAAGATAGTAAAGATAGTAATGTAAATATGCAGTTAATGTAGTGTTAATCACTTTATGCATAAGTTTTTACGAATTTGCATTAAAGAGTTACTTTTGTGACGCTAAATTCTCAGATAGTCTCGAAATCCACTAAAACAAATTGAATGATTATTGAATTTCCTGGTCTTACCGATTTTCTGCCAGAAGGTGATGATCATGAATCATTATTCAAAAAAGAAGTCATCCGAGACTTTTGGGTAGCTCTAGTCTCTCGTGAAGCAAGCCTGCTTGCTAGGAGAGAAGTGCTGACAGGCAAAGCAAAATTCGGGGTTACTGGCGATGGTAAAGAGTTGGCACAAATTGCCATTTCGAGAGTATTTAAAAAAGGCGACTTTTTTGCTCCATATTATAGAGCACAAACATTCATGATACATAAAGGCCTTAGTACATTAGAAGAATACTTTGCTCAGTTATACGCAGATAGTGATAACGATCCATTTTCTCATGGAAAGCAGATGAACAATCATTTTGCAACTCAATTTATCGATGAGGATGGTGATTTTATTAACTTAAAAGACAAATACAATGTAACAGCTGGTATGTCTCCAACAGCTGGATCGACTGGGAAATCAATTGGATTAGCACTCGCATCAAAGAAGTTTAGACACATCAAGGAACTGGCTGCATTTGACCATTTATCCGATGGAGGTAATGAAATTTGTATTTCAACCATAGGAGATGGCAGCACATCAGAAGGAGTCTTTTGGGAAACAATGAATGCAGCTTGTGTGATGCGTGTGCCACTCGTGACTATTGTCATGGATGATGGTTATGGCATTTCTGTTCCTGTTGCATTGCAAACAACAAAAGCCAGTATTTCTGATGCCTTAGCTGGCTTTGAGTATGAAGAAGGCAAAGGAGGCATGATTATCGAGAAAGTAAAGGGATGGGATTATCCTACACTGTGTGCAACAATAGACAAAGTATGTGCAGCCACTAGAGAAACGCATATCCCTGCAATCATTCATGTCGTTGAGATGACCCAGCCGCAAGGCCACTCAACTTCTGGATCCCACGAACGATATAAAAGCAAAGAAAGGCTCCAATGGGAAAAGGATTTTGACTGTATTGAGCAAATGTCAGAGTGGATGAAAGTCAATGACATCCTCGCTGAAGATAGATTTGATGCTTTGCGTCGAATGGCCAAAAATTTTGCTCGTGAAAAACGATCTATTGCTTGGAAAAAGTCTCGAACAAACATTCAGGATGTTTTGCTTAAAGCCAATAATGTCTATGAATATTTATTTGAACACGGCATTGAAAGTGAGGCCATCAATACTTTGCTCCAGGAAGCAAAAGAATTTGTCAATCCGTATATGAGCGAGATCATTCAAAATTTGCGATTGCTGCGTATTGAATTAGATGAGAATACTGCACAGAAATCTGGATTGACGAAAATTGTCAGTGATGTTACGCAACAAAAATTACAAGATTTAGGTACACATTTATACAGTAGTTCGGCTAAGTCAGCATTAAAGATTCCAGTAATCGCAGCAGAATATAGCGACGATTCAGAAG
This sequence comes from uncultured Saprospiraceae bacterium, assembly GCA_937997635.1. Classification (GTDB taxonomy): domain Bacteria; phylum Bacteroidota; class Bacteroidia; order Chitinophagales; family Saprospiraceae; genus CALFUK01. The sequence goes on from CALLFA010000034.1 coordinate 13,650, forward strand.
TAATGGTTGGCTTTAAAATATTAAATAATTTTTTCAAAAAGGCCTTTGAAAAATATCCCAACACTTTCGCATTCGGTGAAGATGTTGGTATGATTGGGGATGTCAATCAAGGTTTGGCTGGTATGCAAAAAATGTTTGGTGAAGAGCGCGTCTTTGACTGTGGCATCAGAGAGTGGACCATAATGGGGCAGGCTGTTGGGATGGCGATGAGAGGGTTGCGCCCCATCGGAGAAATACAATACCTTGATTATATTTTTTATGCTCTAGCTATTTTGACTGATGATCTGGCCACTCTGAGATATAGGAGTCATGGCTTACAAGCAGCACCTATGATCATTCGTACTAGAGGACATCGACTAGAAGGCATTTGGCATACTGGTTCTCATCTAGGCGCAATCATCAATTCTTTAAGAGGTGTCTATATTCTTACTCCTCGGAATATGGTCCAGGCCGCTGGAATGTACAATACAATGTTGCAGTCAGATGACCCTGCACTAATTATCGAATGTTTAAACGGATATAGGCTAAAGGAGAAATTGCCAGTCAATATTGGAGAATATACAGTGCCATTAGGCGTTCCACAGTTGATGCATACGGGAGAGGACATCACTATTGTGACCTATGGTTCATGTGTCCGAGTAGCTCAAAAGGCTGTGGAATTACTCAAGAAGAAACTTGTATCTGTTGATTTGATTGATGTACAAACACTTGTACCCTTTGATCTGGAGCACACAATTGTGGAGTCTGTGAAAAAAACCAATAGACTCTTATTAATCGATGAAGATGTACCAGGAGGAGGCACATCATATATGATGCAAAAAATAGTCGAAGAACAACAGGCGTATCAATACTTGGATGGCGCTCCAGTAACATTAACTGCCCGAGAACATCGGACGCCCTATGGGACTGATGGGGATTACTTCTGTAAGCCTAGTTCTGAAGACGTATATGAGAAAGTGATAGAAATATTAAAAGAATCCAATCCTGCAAGATTTTAATCGTTATCATATTAAGAATAGTTTTAATACATTTATGTACCAATTAGATATTACACGTGTACGATAGTCTAGTCATCATACCAACATATAACGAAAAGGAAAACATTGAGGACATCATCAGAGCTGTCATCGCTTTAGATGACGAATTTGAAATCCTTGTTGTTGATGACAATTCTCCAGATGGTACAGCTGATATCGTTAAATCGCTTCAGAAAGAATATGAGGACATCATCCATCTCCTTGTTAGAAAAGAAAAGTCAGGCTTAGGCACCGCTTATATTGCAGGATTCAAGTATGGCTTGTCTAAGGGTTATGCTTATCTTTTTGAAATGGATGCTGACTTCTCACACAAACCAGCAGATCTTGTGAGATTGAGAAAAGAATGTAGGGATGGCAATGCAGATGTCTGTGTTGGTTCTAGGTACGTCAAAGGAGGTGGTGTTGTCAATTGGCCTTGGGATCGACTATTTCTGTCAAAAGGAGCTTCCTATTATGTGCGAGCTATAACATGGATGCCAGTTAAAGATTCAACAGGTGGATTTAAATGCTACACAAAAAAAGTATTGGAATCCATCAACTTAGATAATATTGAGTTTGTAGGCTATGCCTTCCAAATCGAAATGAAATACGCAGCATGGTCACTTGGTTTTAAAATAAAAGAAATTCCCATCATCTTCGAAGATAGGGTGAAGGGGGTATCAAAAATGAATTTGAGTATTGTCAGCGAAGCAATTTTGGGTGTACTTAAGATGAGATTTTCTAAGTTGATGTCTTCCAATAAATATAAAAATGTCTAAGCGGAGAAAATGGATGATTGCAATTCTAGCTGTATTTCTGACTGTGTTCATCATCGCTCTCTTTGTAATCTCAAATGCATCTCTTAGAAAGTCTGATAAGGACGTTACTCAATATTTCAAAAAGAACAATACGCCTGAAGCCAAAATTGAACAATTTACTTTTCAAGATAAAGAGATCAGATATATTTCGAGTGGAATGGAGGCTTCAGATTCAATAACAGCTATTTTATTTATACATGGTGCTCCAGGTTCGAGTGATTCATTTTACAGTTATCTCGCGGATTCTACCTTGAGGAAAACGACACACATGATCACAGTCGATCGATTGGGTTATGGGTATTCGGATTATGGCAACGCAGAGACAGACATTGAAAAACAAGCAGCACCTTTTACAGAATTGATCAGTCAAATTCCCGCGAAGGACTGGATTATTTTATCTCATTCTTACGGGTGTGCAGTAGCAGGAATGTTGGCCATTCAAGAACCATTAAAGATAAAGTCCAATGTGATGTTGTCTCCAGTTATTCATCCCCAATATGAGAAAGTGTTTTTCTTTTCCTCTTGGCCTTCACAGCATTGGCTTAAAGGATTATTTTCAGAAGCGTACCAAGTATCTTCTTATGAAAAAATGAGCCACGCTGTAGAGCTCAAAAATATAGAAGGCTTATGGCCAAAGACAAAGGTGCCTACGATTGTTATACATGGACAAAAAGATTGGCTTGCTCCGGTAGAAAATGCTGATTATTTATCTCGTTTTATTTCTGATGATTTATTGACTGTTCGAATATATCCTGAATTCTCCCATTTTATTCCATGGTCGCAAGCCGATCTGGTCCGTAAAGAATTGATAACTTTAATTAATCAATGAAAAATCAAAAACGATTTAGTTTGACGCAATCGTTTAATTGTCAATACTGTAATGAGAAATACTATTTACATATTTAATGAGTACATTTTCAAAGAAGCATTGAATTTACAAAAACAGCTGAATACTGTTCTTATTAAATTAAAGAGCTTACGCAGTCACATACTTGTCTTTGTTTTTGCTGTCGCACTAAGTGCTAAGCTAAGTGCACAAATACCATCAAATCCCATTGGAAATAACGGTGTTGGTCTCAAATGGAATCAGATAGAGACAGATAAAGTAAAGTTGATTTATCCAAGAGGACTTGATCGGCAAGCCAACAGAATTGTAAACTTAGTCCATCACTTATGGGAAGTGGATAGTCCGTCTATTGGCAATAATCATAAGAAAGCCCCTATCGTCTTGCATCCGCAAAATTCATTGTCAAATGGTTTAGTAACTGTTGCACCTTTTCGATCAGAGTTTTTTGCACGCGCGCCTCAGTTTGATGGGACGACAGATTGGTTGGATCATCTGACTATTCACGAGTATCAACACATTAAGCAATTCAATCAGTCGAGACAGGGGATTACTGGTTTGGTTAGAAATGTCCTTGGGGACTGGGCATGGGGTGGTATGATGGCGCTTGCCATTCCTCGTTGGTATTTTGAGGGAGATGCCACGATAGCTGAAACGGTCTTCACCAAGAGTGGGCGAGGGCGTATTCCCGAATTCACCATGGAGTATAAGTCATTACTCAAAGATGGTGTTCGTTATTCATATGAAAAAGCAGGAGCCAGATCAATGAAAGATTTTGTTCCAGATTGGTGGAGTCTTGGATATCATTTGCTGACATATGGAAGAAAAGAATTTGGTCCAGACTTATGGAAAAATGTAACTGCGGATGCGGTACGATACAAAGGCATTATCTACCCCTTCAACAAAAGTGTTAAAAAGAGGACAGGCTATCCGCTGAAAGAATTGTACGCTAAAACGATGGATGATCTGCAAGAGCAATGGTCTGCTCAAGAAAAGCGGATGGCCGATGATCCCTCCAGTTTTGTATTTGCGTCAGATAATCGACAGACAGTCCTTCATCGATCAACACCACAATTTGATGCTAAAGGCAACCTGTGTTATATAAAATCGGGTTTCGATCGTATCGCCAGTTTAGAAGAGTTGTCACCTTCAGGAAAAGTGAATAGGCTGACACGACCTGGTATCCTACTTGAAAGACAACTGGAGCAGTTGTCTGCGAGTAACAACAAAATGGTTTGGGCAGAACTTGGCTGGGACATCAGACGTCAATTTAAGCGGTTTTCTGAAATTGTTATTTTCGATAAAGGCACAAAGAAAAAAACGCGACTGACAAAAAACAACTTTGATTATTCTCCAGCCTTAAATGCTGATGCAACAAAGATTGCAGCAATACGTACAAATGAAGAATTGCTTCCTCAGGTCATTATTTTGGATTCAGCAAATGGAGAAATTACCCAGACCTTACCAAATAAACAAAAATATCAATTGTCCTACATGCAGTGGTTGGATGCTGACCATGTGATCCTAGTGGCAAAAGCAAATCAGCAAAATGCCATATTTAAAGTGTCTTTACTGAGTAGTGAATTGACGCGTTTGACAGATTGGACTTCCGATGCGATCACACATTTGGCTGTTCATGATCAACAGATATACTTTTCAAAACCGACCAGAGACATCAATCAAATTTTTATGATTGATGTAAAAACAAAAATGAAATACCAAATAACAAAAGACAACATAGCAGCCTTTCAACCGGCTATTTCTCCAGATGGAAAAACCCTCGTCTATTCGTCATTTTCACACAGAGGTTACGAACTGAAGAAACTTGATCTAGATGCAAACAATGCATTTCGCAAGGAGAGAAAGACCATAGATGAAAATTATCGTACACCGTTTGTAGCGGCCATCATGAAGCAGGAAAAAGACAATCTGTTGGCAGAAGTCGGCGATGAAGAATTCGAAAGTAAACCATACAATCGATTTTCAGGTTTGGTTAAACCACACAGCATCTTAACTAATTTTGATCAAAATTTTGTAGAATTTAGTTTGTTATCTGATAATGTATTCAGCACTTTATCTGCAGACGCAACAGCCAGTTACAGATTTAATGAAGACGCTTGGCGTTATTCAGTTGGACTAACTTATGCAGAATTGTTTCCAGAGTTAAGCTTGCGTTTTGAACGAGTCGGTAGGGGAGCTGTACTCTTCAATTTTAGTGAATTAGGGCAAGAGGGACAAATACAACAAAATAGAGTTTTAGAGTTTTGGCGTGAAAACAGAATTCGTGCAGGAATAGCTGTGCCATTAAATTTTAGTTCTGGACAGACATCACGTACGATGAGTTTGATTGCGAGATATACCAGACATCATTTGGATGTAGACGGCAATTTGGATAATGATGATTTTGTAGCGAGAGATACCTTGGATTTTTCACAAGGTAATTTCCCACAAAACCTGTTGGAACAGCAACCATTAGGAGATGAACAATTTTCTTCTGTAGATTTGATTTGGATCGGCCGTATTCAGCAATTCACTGCTTTGCAAAATCTTGGTCCTAGATTTGGAGCTTCTGGATTTGCTCGGTGGCGTAAGGCATTTGGATCGATTGATGACGATGTCATACAATTGGACGGAACGCTATTTTTGCCTGGCTTATCTCGCAATCACAGCTTTTCTATAGAGTACGCTTATCAAGCTGAAGGCTTATTGGACAGATATAGATTCTCAGATAATTTTAATTATCCCCGTGGCTACAACCGGTCTCTGAGGGCGGATAGATTCCATAAGATTGGATTTAATTACCGGTTTCCTATCTGGTACCCAGATGTGGCTATTGGTGGATTGGCGTTTATCAAAAGATTCAAAGGCAATGTCTTTTACGACCATGGATCGATCAATATAGCTTCAGAGCCATTTCAACCAACTACCACATCACTACGTTCTGTAGGATTTGAATTAGGTGTTGATTTTAGAGCTGCTCGTTTATTGGAGATTGACTTGGGCGTGCGGTACAGTTATTTGTTTGATGAGCAATTTTCTTTTGGAAGGCAACACCAGTTTGACTTTTTTGTGATTAGCATTTCAGAGTAGAGTGTTATTTGGAATCGCTATATCTCTAATCCACATTGCGTCTCGTTCTGTAGAACCACACAAATAAGATAGCGGCAATGACAACAAGCAAGATTAATAAACATATATCACCCCAAGGTGTTCTGGAAATTGCCATATCACTATTACCGATAGCAATAAATGTCGCCCAATGATAGGGGTGCGCTTGTAGTACCGAATTGGTATTTTCAAGGTATTCCCGTTTTGCTGATGTTAGTGATTGACCGATTGTCTTTCCATCCCAAAGGTGTTGGTAAAATGATTTCATTAGCACAGCGCTATTTTGATCATTTACATTCCACAGTGACGTGATGACTGATTTGCATCCACTGGAGATAAAGGCTCTTGCCAGGCTCATGATTCCTTCCCCTTTTTTTAAAGCTCCATCACCGGTTTGACAGGCACTCAATACAGCTAAATCTAAATTGTGTGGCATGTTGTATATCTCATATGCGTGCAAAGCACCATCTTCTAAATGTATTTTGCTTTCTGACGGGAGAGAGTCATTGCATGTAGCATGCGTTGCTAAGTGGGCTATTCGGTAATTGTTGAATGAATGTCTTAGATTTGGTAATGTTGCTGCGGAGTCAATATGTATTTTTCCATCAGTGATGCCTTTGATTACAAGGACTTCATCCTGGTTGTAGAGTAACTTATCTAGCTGTTCTGTAGATGAATATTCAGAATTAAAAGAAGGTGCAAATCCAGAGAGATCACTTCTTAGAATCTTGTTATCGAAGTCTAAGAGAGTGGATGAATAATGGTAGGAGATATTATAGTCCTTAGCGAAATAAGGAAGTAAGTCATAGCGGCTGTCTTTGGCTTCTAAAGGGGATTTTTCGAATAAAGCACTAAAAGGGACATAGTTTATTTCGTTATCAGGGATGATGTAGAGTTGATTGATTTTTGAGTCTAGTTTTTCTACTGCATCTTTAAGAAGAATATTGTACAGATATTCAGATGATTCAATGTAGGAATCAAAAGTGACTTCGCTATTAATAGATCGAATGTGATTGTTTAGGTTGTAGATGTGATAATTGAGTGTTGAGTCGATTTTTGAACTCACGACATTTATGTTGTTTTTTGTAATGATAAAGGTGTAGAGATTACTCTGGCCTAGGTAGTATTCAATTAGTGCAGCGGATTTGGGAAGTTTGATGTCTTTTAAATTTGTATTTTGGATGTAGGAGTCTAATTTGTCTAGTGAGTCATAGTCAATTAACGATTGTTCCAATTTTGTTAAGTCAGTATTGGTAATAAAATACTTTTCTAGATTTATATCATGATTATTTGATCTTACAGTAGTGATAGTGGTTTTAGTAGGTTTATCTAAGTAGCTATCCGATGGAGATAATAAATTGTCTTTTAGTTGATTTAGTTTATGTTCCAAATCAGAAATTTTTTGAAATTCTTTTAAACCATATTTGCTTCCATATTTTAATTTACTTTCCCTAAATTGATATTTTAGGTATATTGATTTGCTGCTTGAAGATATTATAGCAGCTTCTTCTATTTTATTTTTCCTAATTAGATTAAAAATAATTTCATCATTAAATGTGCGTTGCTTAACTATTTCTTTAAAAATTGTATTTGATGAATAGTGAGATTCAAACATAGACTTTAAAAGAAGTTGATTAAGTCTTATGCTATTGTTTATATAGTTATTGATGTCATATTTAATTAATATTTTATTATAAAAATTTAGTAATTCAATTAATTTTATATAATTTCTAATTTCTAGGGTTTTATTGTTTGTATTATTAAAACAATTTGGACAGATAAGTGCTATTGCCTTCTTTAAATGATTTATTGATTTTTCATATTTGTGTGTATTAAAATAAATATTTGCTAGTCTGAAATGAATATGAATTAAATCATAGCCATTAAGAGTTTCATTTTTATTTCCATATTGTAATGCTTCATAGTATTCTTTTTTAGCCTGTACGTAGTCATTTTTATAGTATGAAATATCGGCTTTTTTGATTAAAAATATTGCCAGCTTATGTTTGTTGTAGTAGGCTGTGTCAATATTTAAACTGTTGAAATTTTCTTCAGTATAAGACTCTTCTCGGATGAGTTTGTCAATCGAATATAATTCAAAATTTGCCTTATAAGTAGGATACCTGTCATGATCAATAAAAGGGAAAAAGGTTTGAGCAGACTTGTAAAAGTAATTATTTGAATGACATTCATCAATTTTATTATAAATTCTATCTAATTTTATATCCATCATAAAGTGTTCATCAGAATTAATGTTGAATCTTATAAATGTGTTTGCTAAATTGTAATAAAGCAACGCAAAATGATATTCATTTTTATATTCATATATTCTTGCATAATTAGAATAGGCATCATATATGTGATAACTGCTACCCTGTCCAAAGCTATAGTAGTAAAAAGCTTTTTCAATCGAATTTTTAGCTCTATTTAATTCACCTATATCAAAATAATATTGTGAAAGAGAATAGTGATAATCAGACATGTACTGGTATTGGCATTTGTAATTATATTTATCTATTAATTGCGGTATATATTCTTTCAAATGTTCTGCTTTTTTGATGTTGTAATTTTGAAGACTATGAATAAACTGATATAGATAGTTATGCATTAAATAACCAGTATCTCTTTCTATTCGGTGAATTGTGGAAAGTGAATTTAGTTGTTTTAATAATTTTTCTTTATTTACTTTCTTGTATTCGTAGTTTTCAAAAATATAGTCATAAGCTTTACGGCTATCAGGAATGGATGATTGACTGAAAAGGGATGAGTTTATACATATTGAGTAAATCGTTAAAAGAATTATTTCGTACGTACTAGAGATTTTTAATACCATCATTTAAAAATCCAAATTAGCAATAATGAAGAAATCTGGATTGCTTTTCGCCAATTGTCTGAATTCATAGCACTAGATAGTTAATAGTTTCAATCTGTAATATAGGTATAGACGAGATTGACAAACCAAGTTATGCCTAAAATGAGAAAAATTTTGGACTTAAAGTACATCTGTTTACTAATTGATTGATTGTCAATGAAATAAAATGCAATTTTTTCTCATTTTAACTTTTGGGTAGGACTGTTATAACAGTATAACTTGTATGTTGCATTCCTGAATCATCGCAATGTAGTGGAATTGGACATATTAAAATACCAAAATTGGACAGCACGACTTCGTGAGTTATTTTTTGGAATACCCACTATTTTACAAACTACGAATTAGGAGCTAGCTATTGGAGCCAAATCCACCGATTTTTCTTAGTTGAGGTTATAGTAAGTAGTAAGATATTTTTCAACTAATCGACATAGCGTCTCGTTCTGTAAAACCACACAAATAAAATAGCGGCAACGATAACAAGCAAGATTAATAAACTTATATCACCCCAAGGTGTCCTAGAAATTGCCATATCACTATTACCGATAGCAATAAATGTCGCCCAATGATACGGGTGCGCTTGTAGTACCGAATTGGTATTTTCAAGGTATTCCCGTTTTGCTGACGCTAGTGATTGACCTATTGTCTTTCCATCCCAAAGGTGTTGATAAAAAGACTTCATTAGGACAGCGCTATTTTGATCATTTACATTCCACAATGAGGTGATGACTGATTTGCACCCGCTAGAGATAAAGGCTCTTGCCAAGCTCATGATACCTTCCCCTTTTTTTAAAGCTCCATCACCAGTTTGACAAGCACTCAACACAGCTAAATCCAAATTGTGTGGCATGTTGTATATCTCATATGCGTGTAAAGCACCATCTTCTAAATGTATTTTGCTTTCAAAAGGCAAGGAGTCATTGCAAGTGGCATGCGTTGCTAGATGAGCTATTCTATAATCATTGAAGGATTGTCTTAAGTTGGGGAGGGTAGCAGCAGAATCGATATTGATGTGTCCATCGGTAATGTCTTTTATCAAGAGGACTTCATCTTGGTTGTAAAGCAATTGGTCCAACTTTTCTGAGTTGGAGTAATCAGAGGTGAATGAAGGTGCAAAGCCAGAGAGATCGCTATTTAATACTTTGCCGTCGTAATCCAGAAGTGATGAAGAATAGTGATAAGATATGTCGTATTCTTTTCCAAAATAAGGAAGTAAATCATATCGGTGTTCTCTTGAATCTTCTGGTGCTTTTTCAAATAAGGCACTAAAGGGTATATAATTAATTTCGTTGTCAGGAATAATGTAGAGCTGGTTGACCTTTGGATCAAGTTTTGACTTTACATCTTTTAAAAGAACGTTGTACAAATATTCAGAAGATTCAACATAAGAGTCAAAAGTTACCTCACTCGTCAAAGAGCGTATGTGACTGTTTAAGTTGTATATATGCTTGTTTAATATCGAGTCGATTTCAGTGCTAACTACTTCCAATCCATCTTTCGTGATGATAAAGGTATAGAGATTGTCTTTTCCAAGAAAGTATTCGATTAGAGCAGATTTTTTATTTAAAATATTCTTTTTTATGTGTTTGACTGACTTAGCTGGCGGACTAGAATATTTCAGTTTGTGGTAAGCTGGATTGGCTTGTTCGATGCTTTTAATGACATTTTCTAATTCTCCTCTATAATAATTTAAATCTTGTTGGAGAGAGTCGTATTTGATGTTATCATGGTCTAATTGTAGTAAGGTGTGTTCTCTTTGGCTTATGCGTGCTTTTAAACTTTCTTCGTAATCAATATATTCGTCTGGTATATTAAATTTATAAGCAGCTTCATCCATAAATAGCTCATTAAGAACCAAGTTGCCATGAAATCTATTTATTATTTCAAATATGAAGTCTGCCTCTCCTTTTTTAATAAAGTAGTCTAAAAGCAATAAACAGGCTTCTCTGAATTTATCAATGATGATAAGTTTGGACTCGAATGATGTTAATTTATTGATCACAAAATAATTGATGAGATCTGAAGTTTCTACAATTATTTGTTTGGCTTCTTTGTGTTTGTTTGTTAGTATTAGGTTATTAGAATATAAGATTAGTGCTTCTATGACTAATCTGATATGTTTAATGTTTGCATGATTTTCTTTAGAGTAATTTAGATTGTTAAAAAGTTGTAAAATATTACGATTTGCTTCTTGATGATCATTTGACTTTTGATAAATTCTGCTAGAAAATAATAATGTTTCATTGATTTTGAATTTATCGTGACTCAAAGAGTCTAGACTAAATTGTATGGCTTTATTTATGTATTCTTGAGCTAAAATTTGTTCTTTTTTTAGTGAATGAAATTCAGCCATATTTTGGAGGAAATTTAGTTTGTCAACATGGCTCGGTAATGCTTTTTGTATTTTTTTTAAGTAATAATGTGCACTATCAGGATTGTTTGTTTTGAGAAAATATTCTGAAATATCTCTATAATAGTAATTTTTATAAAAATCTATAATATTATGTTCATTTGTAATTACCCGATGACATTTGTCAAAATATTTTTTAGCATAATTGAAATTATTTTGAATGGAATATAAATTTGCTGTAAGACTATTGTATTGCAGGATTTTATTAGGATCGCTAAGTCCAGAATTATTTAGTGCTACTATTGCTTGATCTAAGGCTTTCGTATATTCTCCAATTTTCAAATATGATATGCTCATTGTATTGTGTATATTTTTATTTTGTGTAAAATAAAAAGTACTAAAATTCAATATTTTTAAAGCTTTAGAACCAAAATGAATTGACAAATCCGAGTTTCCTATTTTAGCATGGCAGAAGGACATTAATGTATATAATGAGACCATAAAATCATTATTGCATTTAAATTCAACATGATTATTAATATATTTTAGTGTGCGATCTATATATTCCAACGAAATTTCATAATTCATATCGAAGTAATAGCTTGAAGCCCCGTAAAGTAATGAAAATGCAGCGAAGTTATAATTAGCGATTGAATCAAATTTATGATGTATTTGAATAAATTCATCCTTGCTAAATTCAAATTTTCTGTCTTGGTATTTTTTAATTATATGATAATATTTTTCTACTAGTTGCTCGTTATAACTCTTTTCTGTAGAAAAAGAGTTAGTACTAAAAATGCTAAATAATATGAGTATTAAGTAATATTTGATAATAAATTAGTATTCATTGAATAAATGATAAATCATATATACACCTACTCCCATCAATGAAATTTATAATTAATTTACTATTTCCATGGTTGTTAGGTACCAATTTTATAATTTTCATCCTAGTTTTTTCTCTACCACTCTTGTAAATTAGGTTACCAGTATGAATTTCAACTATATAAATTGATGATAATTCTAAAATAGAGTTATCTCGATATGAAATTTGAATATCTGTACTTTCAATAATATTTAGCAAATCACAAACATTAAGAGGAATAGAAGGTAGGTCATTGTCTTTAGGGTTTTCTTTTGGACTAGTAGCTAGTTGTGAGTGGCCTTTAAACGTAAAATTTAGAAATATTACGCAAAATAATAAAATTAGGCGAGATGAATGTTTGAAAAATGTTTTATTTTTTTCAATATTTTGGCGAAAGTTATTTTGAAAGTTTCTCATATTTAGGATATTTATTATCAATTATATTCTGTTTAATTCTTAAATACTCGTCCTCATTCCCACTACTCCAAGCACAATACAATCTTCCCCATAACTCCTGCTCTGGATATTTACCAGTCGATCTAAAAGCATCACAGTCACCCGCCTTCAACATGTCATACATTTGCTTAAATTCTAGGTCTATCTCTCTATCGCCACGCTCACCACTCAATAAACCACTGCTTTCAAAACTCAGAAGGGCAAATCGTTTCAACTCTTCCGATTTTTCTTCATGTGTGAGTTCTGATTGCCATGGCTGTATGATAATAGCAGCTAGTAATAATATGGCTGCTGCGACACCGATTAATTTGTAAGCTATAGTCTTAGGCTCGCTCACAAGTGTTTTGTCATCTTCGTCTAACGTTGATGATAAACCTTTCTCCTCTTTCCCATCTATCCACTTGCTTATTTGTGCATACTTTTCACTTACTTCAGCAGTGTATCCAGGAACGAAGAGTTCGTAAGCGATGGATTCTGCTTTTTCGATTTGTGACAGCTCCTTTTGTAGATCCAAATTTTTATCTAGCTGATTGAGTTCTTCGTCAGTCAGATCTAATTTATGTAAGCGTTGTAATATGTTGTCTTTATTTGTCATGAGTAAGATTTTCTAAACTAAACGTTTTGTTGTTTTTGAATTCTTTAAGCAGCAGGTTTTTTAATCTTCTGATGCATCTTTTCTTTTTTTGTACGATTGCACTATACGTACCCTTTAATCCGAGTTCTTGTCTTAAGGTCTTTAGAGTTACGTTGTTCAATATATTTTGTTCGACGATCTCTTTGCAGATTTTGTCAAGACTGCGTACAGCATTATGTATGAGTTTATTTCTTTCTTCTTCAAATTGTAATGACTGCGTATGATCTACCGATCCTTGTTCGTTTACTACTGAACTGTATTTTTGAATTATGTCAAGTGTATCCATTGGTTGTACGAATGAGTGTTTGTAGCTTTGTACTTGGCGTTTATGCAGTATGAATGCATTTTTAGCCATTTGAAATATATAGCCATCAATATTTGTATTTGGCAATTTTTCACCTTGGATGACAAACCTTTCCCAAAACGTGGTCATTGTTGTCGTGTATAAGCTTCTAGAAAGATCTTTGTCTTTGGTGATTATCGCTATTGCTTCATTGAAATGGCTGTTGTATTTATGATTGACAACCTTACTGAACAAAGTGTCATTGCCATTTTTAGCATCCTCGATTGCTTTTCGCCAATTGTCTGAATTCATGCCCTAGATAGTTAAAGATCTCAATCTGTAGTATAGATGAGATTGTTACAAAAAAGTTATGCCTAAAATGAGAATAATTTTAAACTTTATTTGCATTTATTTTCTAATTAATTGATTGTCAGACAAATAGAATATAGTTATTTTTCGTTTTTACTTTTGACTCGGACTGTTTATACGGTAAAATAGTAATGAATTGCGTGAATTGTAAGCAGATTTGGTTTTGAAAATACATTCCTTCTTTGCTATTAAGTAGAACTAAGTATACTATGTTACCTTCATTTGAGAGTTAAACATCGATGAGTTGACGGTAATATATTATTCTTATCTGCCAGCTCAAGGATTAAGACATCATTGCATGAGTAACATGTCTTCTCAACAGGATCGAACAAACGAGTCCGATAAAACTAATTGCCGCTAAAACCAAGTACACATGCTGATGCCCCAACAACCCCAGGCGATCCATCCAATAAAAGTCCGATCAACGGCCCCATAAAAATATCAGGGGTATAGCCTATAAATGAAACAGCCCCTACGGCTGTACCTGTCAATGCAAGCGGAATCTTACCTTCATGGATCACCGCAAAGTATAGCACACGAGCAGAGTAAATACCTATTGAGGTCAATACGATTGCGAGAAAGAAAAAGAAGGTAGCATTAGCATTGATTAAGCCCGAAGCAAAGAGTAAAGAGCCAATGATTACAATACCAAAACTTAAAATCAATACGGATGATGCTTTGGTTTTGTCGGCTAGGATTCCGATGATGATGCCAATGACAGGTCTCATATACAGTGATAGTGTTCCTACTTTTGCAGAGTTTACCTGATCGTAACCCATCACTTCATTTGCTGTCAAAGAGAAGATGTCTGTAACCTTGTATCCACAATAGGCACATAATATGATAATGGCCAGCAACCACACAAAAGGAAGTTTGGTAATTCCGCTCAAATTCTCATTTGAAAAAGTTGCATTTGTTTTATTGCTTGGTTGAAGATGTTTGACGTCTTGTTTTAAAAATAAAAAGACAAGTAGTGCAATGGCCAAAGTAATGTATGTAGACGCCAATACTACTCCTCTAAATGCTTCTTGCTTATCTGCGATTGTGGCTTTGTCCAAATCAACAGTCATCACAAGGCCATAGATAATGACACCCAATGCGCCAATCGAAGCAGAGACAGCACCTCTGCCTCCATCAAGAAATCCAAAGGCTCTACCTTGCTTCTTATTTCCACCCCATATGCGTGTGGCCTTAATCATTGCTCCCCATAAAAGGAATATAGTCGTAAATCCCCAATAGCCGTAGAGCATTCTTAATTGAGTATAACTAGGGTAGGTGGCAAGATAAAATCCTCCCAAACCTGTGAGTACCAGTGCAGAGACTATGAGCAGTCTAGGTTCTAGCTTATCTGCCAAAACGCCTCCAAATAAGTAAGAAGCGAAAGCAACTATGCCATACACAGAAAAACAAAACCCTAATTGTGTGTTGTCTAACTGATAAACATCTAAATACGTCGGTCTGAAAATTCTTACCAATACGAATGGTAGAAAGAATACTGCTTCTCCTGAAAGCACTAATAAAATAATAGTAAGAAATCTGTTTGATCTTTTCTCTTTGATAGTGTACAAGGTAATAAAACAACGAAGACTTTGAGTCTATTTATAAATTTCTTACGCCCTTTCAGGGCTTATGTTTTGAAATAGTTGTTTTAAGCAAGCGTTGTACCCTTGGCCCTTACAGGGCTTTTGCACAATTTGTTTTGGTAAAAAAATCGAATTAAGACGAAACGTGAACAATCAATTATCTTATTATTATTGATATAAATTGCTTGGTAAATTGTGATAGCCCTGAAAGGGCGCAAAGCATATAGCCAATGGCAACGCCATTGGTATGATGTCATAATTGTGCTACAGCCCTGAAGGGGCGTAAGCTAATTTTGCTTAAACCCATTTATATTTTTCATCATATTTTAATTTGTATTTCCGAACAGCGCGATATCAAGACTGGAGATACTGTTCATGCAAAAAGCCAGAGTCAGCTATAGCTCACACCTTGTTCCATACATTAGGTGGACTTATCTTATTTCATAATTGATATTAAGTCAGTGTAAAGAATTAAATTATTCAATCAATTTTCATTATATAGTTATATTGGAATAATAAATCGCAATAAATGGCCAATTACAATATTGACGCAAAAAAAGAACTCACCTATGATGCCATCGTAATCGGTTCAGGAATAAGTGGTGGCTGGGCAGCTAAGGAACTTTGCGGAAAAGGACTAAAAACCTTAGTGCTTGAACGGGGAAGAATCGTAGAACATGTCGTCGATTATCCGACAATGAATCTAGATCCGTGGGATACGGAATTGCGCGGCGGCATTACACCTGAACAACAAAAGAAGCATTATAAGGCTGTTCGATCTGGATGGATTGGGACAGATACTGCACATTTTTATGCTGATGATGAGGCCAATCCTTACACGGAAAAAAAACCATTTCTATGGTTGCGTGCACATCAAATGGGTGGCAGATCTTTGTTATGGGGCAAACAAACCTACAGATGGAGCGATCTTGATTTTGAAGCTAATGCTAAAGATGGGCATGGTGTCGATTGGCCTATTCGATATAGGGACATAGAGCCTTGGTATACTTATGTAGAAAAGTTTGCTGGCATCAGTGGAGAACCTTTAGGTTTGCCTCAATTGCCCGATAGCCATTTTCTCCCACCTATGGAACTTAACTGTGTGGAGAAGCATGTGAAAAACAGAATTGAAAAAAACTTTCCTGGTCGTCATTTAATTATAGGCAGATGTGCACATTTGACTGTACCTCATAATGGCAGGGGACAATGCCAATACAGAAATCGCTGTGGTCGTGGCTGCCCTTACGGCGCTTATTTTAGTAGTAACTCAGCTACTTTACCGGCTGCAAATGCTTCTGGAAATTTGACGATAAGACCCTTTTCTATTGTGCAATCATTGATCTACGATGACAACAAAGAGAGAGTAACTGGCGTACGAATCATTGATGCAGAAACAAGTGAAGACATAGAATTTTCAGCTAAAATAATTTTTGTCAATGCCTCCACTTTAGGTAGCACCCAAATTTTATTAAACTCTAAATCAAAACGATTTGAGAATGGACTCGGTAATGACAGTGGAGAGTTGGGACACAACTTAATGGATCATACCTATCGTGTAGGAGCCATTGGGAAAGTAGAAGGCTTTGATGATAAATATTATAAAGGAAGGCGTCCAAACGGTATTTATATTCCTCGCTATTGGAACATCAGTGAAGAAACAAAGACAGATAAATTTCTAAGAGGCTTTGGTTATCAGGGTGGTGGATATAGAGGAGGCAACGCAGCCAATACAGAATCCTTCGGGGCTGATTTTAAAGATAGTATATTAAAACCTGGCCCTTGGGAATTCTTTATTACGGGCTTTGCGGAATGTTTGCCTTATCACGATAATCAAGTCAGTTTAAATACAGAGGTGTTGGATAAATGGGGACAGCCAACCCTCACCTTAGATGCTGAATTCAAAGAGAACGAAAAGGCAGCTAACAAACAAATTCAGGAAGATGCTGTAGACATGCTGCAACAGGCCGGTCTAAAAGACATCATAGGTTTTGATAATGAGCATCCTCCAGGATTTGGAGTGCACGAGATGGGAACAGCACGTATGGGGCACGATCCAAAGACCTCGGTGTTAAATAAGTTTAACCAAGTACATGCTGCTAAAAATGTATTCGTCACCGATGGTGCATGTATGACCTCATCATCTTGTGTGAATCCGTCGCTAACCTATATGGCTATTACAGCAAGAGCCGCCAATCATGCTGTCTCTGAATTAAACAAACAAAATATCTAGTCATGGATAGAAGAAACGCACTCAAAAACTCAGGTCTTTTAGCTGGTACGGCAATCGCAATGCCAGGTCTTTTGTCACTCTTGCAATCGTGTAAAAGCGAATCTCGACTAGGATGGCAACCGTCGTTTTTTACTGAAGATGAAGCGACAACTATTTCCATGCTGGTAGACATGATTTTACCTCGTACAGATACACCAGGAGCATTAGATGTCAACGTCGATGTTTTCATAGACAAGGTCATAGCCCAGAGTTATACTAAAAAAGACCAACAAAAGATGCGAGATGACATAGCCGCATTCAATGAAGGTTGTAAAACTAATTTTGGAAAAGTATTCCATGAATTAACTGAAGACAAACGTATTGCTGTTTTGCAAGCTGCAGAAAAATCCAACGCTAAGTTTAATCCAGGCATTTGGGGTAAGAGTATCGGTGAGCAAGAATCCATTGGCTTTTATCGCTCTCTAAAGGCAACTGCGATTTGGGCTTATATAACCTCTGAAGAAATTGGCAAAACCGTGTTGAGTTATGATCCAATACCAGGGAAATTTCAGGCATGTATTCCTGTTGGTGATGTTGGGAATAAATGGACTTTTTAATGACTTCACTTTGTAATTAATAATGGCGATTGAATAATGTTGAGTGTTGAATGAAGCTTTTTTGTTTAAAAAAAACATTTCTCATATTAGACGAAGTGTTGGTTTAAAAAGTGATCAGTTTATTCGAAAAATAAGTACAAAATTCTAATGAACAAATGCACAATTGTGAGTTTACAACTTACAGTAAAATATGATTCTTTTTTTTATCATAATCACAGATCGACCTGCAGCAGAAACAACAAATGTATTTTATTTTACAATTCAAGATTTAAGTTTAATTTTTCATTTAATTCATTGAAGTCATCTTCCGTTGTACATCGACTTGCCTTTACCTAAATCTATAATTAATCATTTTTAAACTATCTAGCACCCAGCTCTTAACAGCTAATACCTAAAAAGTTACTATCTTAATATTGATGACAAATAACTACTTGTTCTTATCGTTAATCATTGGTTTAATTGTATTAACAATATGGTCCTGCCAAGAGACTAGCAATTCAATTGATCCTTCTCCCAGCCTATTATTACCATTATCCGCAATTGCAGAATACGAAAGCAACATCGACCATAAAGGCATAATCAATAATCTTGATGATGACAGTTACCGCAAAGGACAACAGATATATGCAAATGCCTGCTTCTCATGCCATGGCAATATCGACGAAGTTGGCAGTATACCTAATTCAGTAAAGTTTTGGCAGGACTCCTTAAGGCATGGTTCAGACCCATATGCGATGTATGAAACCTTGACGAGAGGTTTTGGCTTGATGCCTGCACAAGTAAATTTAGTACCTCAAGAAAAACATGCAGTGATTCATTTTATTCGAGAAAAATATTTAAAAGAGTACAACCCAAATCAATATTTTGACATTACCGAAAATTATTTAAATCAGCTCCCAACTGGAAATATTGAAGGTCCTGCAGCATCCGAATATCAACCTTGGGTCAATATGGATTACGGTCCGATTCTAATAAACACATATGAATTATCAGATAGTAGTGCCGCCCCAAGAGAGATATCAGGAGGGCCATCTCCATTAGCAAATGAAGAGTCTTATGTCGATATGAATTTTGCTTATAAAGGTCATGCGATCAGATTGGATGAAGGGGAGGGAGGTGTTGCAAAAGGCAACGCTTGGGTATTGTTTGATCAAGACCTGATGCGTGTCGCAGGCGTATGGACTGGTGAAGGCTTTATCGATTGGGCAGCAATCCTTATGAATGAACGACACAACATTTCACCAAGAACAGTTGGCGATGTACACTATGAAAATCCTGTGGCTCCCGGTTGGGCTAATCCCAAAACTGGAACTTGGGATGACCCTCGATTTCAAGCAGTTGATGGTCGAAAATTCGGTCCGCTACCAAAAGAGTGGACACACTACAAAGGACAGTATCGATATGAAAATAAGGTAGTGCTGTCCTATACGGTAGGCAACGCACAGGTGTTAGAGAGCTTTGGTGTCGAAAACGAAACTTGTTTTACCAGAACATTAAATATCATTGGTGGAGACACTCCATTAAACATGAGGGTCGCACCTTCAACAACTTCAGTTAGCTACATAGGTAATGATGTGGCAGTTAAAAAAGAAGGAGGCTTTTATGTCATGAAAGTTTCAGCAAATAAAGAAGTAAAAGTCAAATTATTTGTCTCAAGAGAAGGAGGTAAACTAACTACATTAACAAGCAATGAAACTCGTAATCCAGAAGATTTGAATAAATACCTGACTGGGGGGCCAACACAATATGCTCAAGTCATCCCTACACAACCAATCAAAGGAAATGATGAAGACGCTTATGCCATCGACGTACTCACCTTACCCAATCCTAACCCATGGAATGCCCGTGTCAGACCTACAGGTATTGATTTTATACCAAACACCCAAGATGCATATGTCTGCACAATCGATGGTGAAGTTTGGAAAGTAATCAATCTCACCAGCCAAGATGGTCCTATCCAATGGAAGCGAATTGCAACAGGTATGTTTCAACCTCTCGGTATTAAATATCATAACGAAGAACTTTATGTCGGCTGCCGAAATGAAATTGTAAAATTGGTAGATCTCAATGGCGATGAAGAAATAGATTTCTATCAAAGCTACAACAATGACCATCAAGTGTCCGATCATTTTCATGAATTTGCGATGGGATTGCAAGTAGATGAGAAGGATAATTTCTACTATGCCAAAAGTGCTCGCCATGCAAGAACAGCATTGATCCCTCAACACGGAACATTGATCAAAGTAAGCATGGATGGCAGCAAATCGGATATCATTGCCAAAGGTTTTCGCGCAGCCAATGGCGTGTGCATGAATCCCGATGGTTCATTCTTTGTCACTGATCAAGAAGGTCACTGGAATCCAATGAACAGGATAAACAGAGTCACCTCGGGAGGATTTTATGGCAACATGTACGGTTTTGGTGCACCACCTGATACCACAGACCAAGCGATGCTCCAGCCATTGTGCTGGATAGATATGCGCATGGACAGATCGCCATCCGAACTCGTTTGGGCAGATACTGATCAGTGGGGAGAGCTCAATGGTCAATTGCTCAATCTTTCATATGGCTATGGTAAAATTTATGCTGTCTATCAAGAAGAGGTAAGCGGGCAAATGCAAGGTGGTATGACTCCTCTGCCAATACCGCAAGCACCTACTGGTCTGGTGAGAGCAAGATTTCATCCGTCTGATGGGCAAATGTATGTTTGCGGTATGACAGCATGGGCAACCAGTCAAGTACTCCAGCCTGGAGGTCTCTACCGCGTCCGCAAGACTAAGACAAAATTAAACCTGGCTACTTCCCTAAACACATTCAGTGATGGCATCAAGTTGAGTTTTCCAAATCGCTTTGATGAAGAAAGTGCCATTGATCCAAGCAATTATAGCATCCGTACTTGGCAATTAAAACGGACAAGTAGATATGGATCAAAACGCTATGACGAGAAGGAACTTACTATTTCAAATATTCATGTGATTGATAATAATGTGTACATACAGATTCCTGATTTATGTCCGACATGGATTATTGAAGTTGCATACGAACTTAAAGATGAGGATGGGGAATTATTTGATGGTTTGATTCATGGGAGTATTTATGTCTTGCCTGATGAGAGTGTTGAGAGGAGTATTTGAATGCTTAGGTGCTTTACGTCAATTACGAGGTATGAACTGAAATTGCTTTATTGCTTTTCAATCTCTATTCGTAACTTACTTTACATCTGGCACGAATAGATTTAAAATCAAAATTAAGATTAAACGAATTATGAGTAAAATAAATTTCATTGGAATAGTTGTCATTGTATTTACCCTGCTTGCTGCATGCAAGACAAACAACATCACAACAACTCAGGATATTATTGTATCTGATGAAAAACTATTTGAAAAAAACAATACAAATTGGTTTGAATCTGGAGATGCAGACTGGGAATTTGCAAAAGGAGAATTAATCGGTACAGCGGCAGATGCAGCAGGCTTTGTGATGACAAAAAGCAAGTACAAAAATTTTGAGTTGACACTTGAGTTTCTGCCTGACAGCACAATAAATTCTGGTATTTACATTCGTTGTGACAGCATGACTATTTCTGCAATAGATTGCTATGAGCTCAACATATGGGATTTGCATTCGAATCAAAAAAATCGGACAGGCTCAATTGTCACACGAGCTGAACCATTGGCATATGTAGAGACTTTAGATAAATGGAATTCATATAGAATCCGAATGTCTGACGATCATATTGAAGCGTGGATAAATGGAGTGAAGACTGCCGACTTGTATGATGCCAAAAATACTGAGGGCTATATTGCATTACAGTCATCAGGAGAAGGTGTCATTAAATTCAAAAATGTGATTCTTAAAAATATTGAATAGGATAGCTTCTAACGATATAGTACATTTTCAATGCCAGATAAAATCAAGAGAAATTAACCTTTTCAAAATCATCCATTTTATGCATAAGTTTAAGTACAATGCCTTCTGGAATTTATCAAGTCCTTGGACATCACTAGTAATCCTCTGCATTGGTTTATGTATTTCATGTGCAGAACCTGATAAGACGGATGATAAAAGTAAGACGCATAATCCCAATATACTATTTCTATTTGCAGACGATCAACGAGATGGGACAATTGCTGCATTGGGCAACAATGATATCATCACACCACACTTAGATCAATTGGTAAACAACGGCACCACCTTTGAAAATGCTTACATTATGGGAGCGATGAATGGAGCTGTTTGCGCACCAAGTCGCGCTATGCTGATGACAGGTCGTACCTTATTTAGTATTGATCCGACTGGAAATACAATAGATAAGGCACACACGACTTTGCCTAAAGCATTAGAGAACGCTGGTTATCAAACTCACCACATAGGCAAATGGCACAATGGCCGAGATGCATTTATACAAAGCTTTGCCGGGGGGAAGAATATATTTTTTGGAGGTATGCACAGTCAATACAATGTGCCAACCTATGATTACTCTTTCGCAGGGCATTATGAAAATGATAACACAAATCCACTATCTCCAAAGCATTCCTCTGAATTATATGCCGAGGCTGCCATAGATTTTATAAATAATTATAATGATGAAAATCCGTTCTTTACTTACGTCGCTTTTCAGGCACCGCATGATCCAAGAGAGATGCCTGACGAATATCTGAAAATGTACGACAGTAAGAATGTGCCGCTGCCACCCAACTTTATGGCAAAACATCCTTTTGATAATGGTGAATTAGATATTAGAGATGAATGGCTGGCGGGCTACCCACGCACTAAGTTGGAAGTGCTAGCCAACATAAAAGCGTATTATGCAATGATCACCCATTTGGACGCTCAGATTGGAAGAATCATACAAGCACTTAAGAATAAAGGACTTTATGAAAATACAATCATTGTCTTTGCTGGGGATAATGGATTAGCTGTTGGTCAACACGGGCTATTGGGCAAACAAAATCTTTACGAACATAGTATAAATGTGCCATTAATCTTTTCAGGTCCTGGCATTCCAAAAGGAAAAAAATCAACAACATTTGCCTACCTCTCAGATTTATATTCTACGTTTATTGAACTAGGCCCGAAGGTAGAACCTCCTGCTACAGTAGAAGGTCTAAGTCTCAAAGAAGCTATTGTTGCTGATGCCCAAATTAGAGACGATACATTCCATTGCTATAAAAACTTTCATCGAGCTGCTAGAAATGACAGGTATAAAATCATTAAGTACAATGTGAAAGGTACAGTGACTACTCAACTTTTTGATTTGCACGTAGATCCATATGAAATGAAAAATTTAGCAGAGGATACAAATCACGCTGATCAATTAAATATCATGGAAAGTCTATTGAGAGAGTTGATGGTAGAATTTAAAGATGAAGCTGATTTAGAGAAACCAAATTGGGGAGTTCCTGTCATAAAAGCTTGGAAGGATAAGGTCGATCAAACTGCAATAAATTACCTGAGAGAGCTTGCACAGAAAGAACGTAAAATGAGAGGGTTTTGAAAAGACCAATTCCACTTGTCGCTTGAGTAAATAGCAACAATTAACTTTCCTTGAATTCGTCAATAGTGTACTATTCTGGTTGGATTTCTTTAGCATAAAATTTCTATCTTGATCATATATATTGTACAGACGTGAGCCAACATCTACAAAGCACACCTTCAGTAGTATCTAAAGAAATATTGATACCATTCATATTAGTTACTTCACTTTTTGCATTATGGGGATTCGCAAATGCTGTTACAGACCCTATGGTCCAAGCATTTAAAAAGGTATTAGAATTATCCAACTCACAGGCAGCCTGGGTCCAGATGGCTTTCTATGGAGGTTATTTTTGTATGGCGCTTCCCGCGGCAATATTGATGAGGAAGTATTCTTACAAAACTGGAATATTGATAGGGCTGAGTTTGTATGCTATGGGAGCACTATTATTTTATCCTGCAGCGAATACAGAACAGTTTTGGTTTTTTTGCCTCGGATTGTATGTCTTGACCTTTGGGTTGGCTTTTTTAGAAACCGCAGCCAATCCCTATATCTTAGCTATGGGGTCCAAAGAAACGGCTACTCAAAGACTAAATCTAGCTCAAGCTTTTAATCCAATTGGAAATATTGCTGGCTTACTTGTTGCCCAACAATTCGTTTTGGTAAATCTTCAATCAGATAATGTTTCAGATTTTAGTGTGTTGGATGAAGCTGCTAAAACCATGATACGAACTGCTGATTTAATGGTCATTAGGAATCCATATGTTGTGATGGGTTTGCTCTTGATTGGCGTTTTCCTATTGTTTCTAATCAGTAAAATGCCAGAGTCAAAAGATGATGGAGGGATGCCGAGTATAGGTGCTACATTTAAAGTGTTGGGTAAAAATAAGAAATACGTATTCGGTGTACTAGCGCAAATTTTTAATGTTGGCGCACAGATTATGATGTGGACCTATATTTACCAATATGCAGAAGCAATTGGCATTGATTCTGTGAGTGCGGGATATTATCAATTGGCAGCTTTTATTGTCTTTTTTTTAGGACGAGCTTTGGGTACTTATTTATTACGATTTATTAAACCTGAGCGGTTATTGATGTTTTTTGCTTTGGCAGCTACGGCATGTGTTGTGTTAGTAATCTTTGTGGAAGGAATATTAGGCCTTTATGCATTGGTATTAACCTCGTTATTTTTATCTATTAATTTCCCAACCATTTACGGTATTGCGCTTGATGATTTGTCTGAGGATCAATCCAAAGTTGGTTCTGCAGGACTTATAATGGCTATTGTAGGAGGGGCACTTATGCCAAAGTTGCAAGGATCAATTATAGATATAGGTGGAAATGGTGTTGCGGATACTTCAATATTAGGTGTCTCAGAAGTTAATGTTTCATTTATTTTACCTCTCTTGTGTTTCTTATTTATTGCCTGGTATGGTCATCACATTTATAAGAATTATGAGCTCATTAAATAATAGAAGACTATGAAATTTAATTTAGATGGAAAGGTAGCAGTGGTTACTGGAGGAGGTAATGGTATTGGAAAGGCAATCGCAAAGACATTTGCTCAAGCAGGAGCTATCGTTCATGTTTTGGATAAGAATGTAGAAGCAGGTCAATCCACTGTAGATGCCATTATTAGCAAATCGCAACAAGCATATTTTTCACATTGCGACGTCACTGATTATAAAAATGTCTCGAAAGTTTTTGAAGATATAAACCAGTCATCTAGACAACTTGATATTCTGATTAATAATGCTGGAATTGGCTTTGTAGGAAATTTGGAAAATACATCAGAAGAAGATTTTGATAGATTATATAAGGTAAATGTAAAGGGGGTCTTTTTTGGAATGAAGGCAGCTATTCCATATCTCAAAAATCGTGGTGGTGTCATTATTAACTTGGCTTCTATAGCTTCATCAGTGGCTCTTGCTGATAGATTTGCTTATTCTATGTCCAAAGGTGCAGTCTTAACAATGACATATTCTGTAGCTAAGGATTACTTAACAAATAATGTACGCTGCAACAGTATTTCTCCGGCACGAGTACACACCACATTCGTTGATAATTTTATTGCCAAAAATTATCCAGGTAGAGAAAAAGAAATGTTTGACAATTTATCTAAGACGCAGCCCATCGGGCGTATGGGTAAGCCACAAGAGGTAGCGAATTTAGCTTTATTTCTTTGTTCTGATGAAGCTTCGTTTATTACAGGTACCGATTTTCCAGTTGATGGTGGATTTATAAAATTAAACGGTTAACTGAAATTACACTGTATTCCTAATTCAGACTTAAATCGCAAATGAAGATAGACGCACATCAACACTTTTGGCAGTTCGATCCAATCAGAGATTCTTGGATAGATGAAAGCATGGAGACGATTCGAAGAGACTTTATGCCTGATGACTTGCAAGTCCTTTTAACTGCGAATGGTATTGATGCTTGTGTAGCAGTTCAAGCTGATCAATCCGAAAAGGAAACATTCTTTTTATTGGAATTGGCCCAACAATATTCATTTATAACAGGAGTCGTAGGGTGGGTTGATTTACTTGCCAATAATCTAAAGGATCAATTAATTGAATTATCGACAAACCCTTATTTAAAAGGTGTTCGCCATATTGCGCAAGGAGAAGCAGATGATTATTTATCCCGACCTGATGTCCAAAATGGAATCCGACAATTAGCTGATTTTGATATGACTTATGATATTTTAGTCTATGCTCATCAGCTGCCTGCTGCAATAGATTTGGTGGAAAACTTACCCAATCAAGCATTTGTATTAGATCATATTGGCAAACCCCAAATTTCAAAAGGCTTAGATGACATGTGGAAGCAGAACATATTGCGTCTCAGTCAGAACCCCCAAGTACATTGCAAAATCTCAGGAATGGTTACCGAGACAATAGACTATAGTTGGTCTCAAGGTGAATTCACCCCTTTTCTCGATTTAGTTTTCGAAGCATTCGGAACAGATAGGATTATGTATGGTTCGGATTGGCCAGTTTGTCTATTAGCAGCAGAATATAAAGAGCAACTAACCATTGTAGAAACGTACATTAGTACATTAACGACTAATGAGCAAGAAAAGGTGATGGGTGGAAATGCAAGTCATTTTTACCGATTAAATAATACGGATAGAAATAATAACAGATGGATTTAAATTTAAAAAATAAAATCATAATTGTCACTGGTGGCTCATCAGGAATTGGCTTAGGTATTACACAGACTCTTGTAGAGGAAGGTGCTATTCCATATCTCATTGGACGTGAAGCACAACAACTGGAAGATACAGTTAAAAACATTAAGAAAACTGGTGGTCAAGCCGCTTACAGTATTGCTGAATTGACAGATCCTAAACAATGTAAAGAAGCAATTCATAGAGTCGTTGAAGACTATGGTCGTATCGACGGTCTTGTCAATAATGCTGGCGTGAATGATGGCGTAGGTTTGGAAAGCGGCGACTATGAGTCCTTCATTGAGTCAATAAATAAAAATGTCACACACTATTTTATGATGGCTCATTTGTCACTTCCATATTTAAAAAAATCAAAAGGAGCTATTGTCAATATTGGTTCAAAGACCTCTGTTACTGGACAAGGTGGTACTTCTGGATATGCTGCGGCGAATGGTGGTCGAAATGCCTTGACAAGAGAATGGGCGGTTGAATTATTGCCACACAGCATACGAGTAAATGCAGTGATAGTATCGGAATGTTACACGCCGATGTATGAATCTTGGGTTCAACATTTTGACGATCCTGAGTCAGTAATGAAAGGGATCACAGATAAAATACCTTTGGAGAATAGAATGACTACGGCCAAAGAAATTGCAGATATGGTTGTATTTCTCATGTCAAGTCGATCTAGTCATACGACAGGACAATTGATTTTTGTGGATGGTGGATATGTTCATCTGGATCGCGCTGTTTTACATAAACATAAGTCCATGTAATTTAGATAGATATTGCGTGGGATTATATTTAGTGAATAGGATGTCGTCGCTGAAGGCGTCTCGCCTCAGCATTAACGACTAAGTCATAACCCACTAACCCAATGTCGTTTAGTTAAGGATTAAATGACACTGAAGGTGTCACAGCATACAGCCCAGGGTGTAACCCTGGGTTTGAATTGGAATGAGAATTCCATTGGCGCGCGTTTTTGATTCAAAAACCGTGACAATGGTTTTAAT
>CALLFA010000035.1 GCA_937997635.1 uncultured Saprospiraceae bacterium
TGTATATAAACAATTTAAAGTTTCCACCTCAAGCCAGTATTGTCCAGGCTCAGTAATGGTAATACTTTCATCTATAGTGCCATCTGACCAAAGGTAGTCGCCATTGATGGTTGATGATAAATGTATGCTATCGTCGGGACATAGTATGTCATCTCCACCTAGGTCAAGATTTAAGTTTTCGATAGTTACAGTGACAGTATCGCTAATAAGACATCCCTCTTCAGTTAATAATTCTAGTGTATACATGCCACTTTCTGTCACTTGTATAGAAGCTGTTGTTTCAGTAGTACTCCAGTTGTATTGAATGCCTGCTATGCGACTTTCTAAAACAACAGGAGACTCATCGCATACGGTTATGTCTTCGACAAACAACTCTTGCTGATTGGTTATGAATTGGACTTCAATGGTATCTCTGAAACTACAAGTTCCATTGCTCGTCTCTAGCCAATACAATCCAGATTCAAACACTTCTATTGTGGGGTCAGTTCGCCCTGTACTCCATAAGTAATTATCATGTGTCGATGTGAGGCCTAAAATAGAGGATGTTTCATTACAACTTATGATATCTTCTCCGAGCTCAATCCCCTGATTTTGACTAAAACTTACACTTATTGTATCCCGTATTAAAAGACAGTTCTCGACATTTCGCTCAAGCCAATATTGGCCATTTTGATCTATTTCTTTAATTGCGGATGTGGTACCGTCGCTCCAAAGATAAGTTGCGTTATCTGTTGTGGCATCCAAGGTTAGTTGACTTGTTGTGCAAAGTATGGTGTCTTTTGGAAATGGTGATTCTAATTCTGCTAATGGTGAATCAGCAACAACTACAAGATTTTGCAATGCTCCTGCTAATAAATTATTTGATGGTGCAAAAATAGCTTGGAGTTCAAAATTTGCATCTAGCCCTTTTGCGTCAGGATTGTGTATGATAGAAATGTATGGTCCTAACTCATTATTGATGTATATTTTTCCATCTGGACCACGTTGAATACCTAGAATGCCCCCATCAAATCCTCTTGCTTGTAATACTACTTTTGAAGAGTCTATGTTTGAGGCAAGCAAATCAAATTGTACTAAATCTACAAAACGGGAATTGTCTTGGTTGGTCTCATAGGTATATAAAAATCTTCCATTCGGAGAGAAACAAACGGCATATAATCCTTGGCCTCCTGAGAACTTATTCTTATATTTTAATGTCCCATTTAACTTATTAAATTCGTATAAGTTTACTGCACGCCTAAACAAATTTGTTACCATATCGTTTTGTTGGTTTACATTCATTTCTGAAAGAAAATTAACGTTTGAGTCTAACATAGGCCCAACAGCGGATATAACTGGATTGGTGTTAATCCCATTTTCCGTAATGCTATATGAAAAAAATCTGTCACTATTTCTGTCATGAACTAAAAGCCAAAGGTTAGTACCATCACCTTCGATCAATACCATTCCTTCTGTCAAATTATCTTCAACAATCACATTCTTTTCAATTACAAGCCCCTTTCCATTTTCAGCTTGCATATCAAGCAAGGAATAATGAAGCATTCCACTTCTATCTTGATTTTGAAGTGTAAACAATATATAAATTTCAGATTTTGGAATACGAGTAGATACTACAGTTTGAGCACCAGATCTGCTACCTTTCAAATTCTGTCCATTTTCTATAATTAAATGTTCTTTATTCCATACCGTATTACCATCTGAATAAAACAAAAGATTGCCACATTTATCAGAGACAGCACAAACGCCAAAAGTACTATGTTGCATGGCAGATCCTTCTGTGTACTCAGTTGGAGTAGTATTAAAATTTAAACCGCCGCCGCCGCCAAATAACCAGTTATTATTCTCACCTTGGGCGAAAACAACGGCTCCCATTGAGTAGAACATAACTATACTATGTATAATTTTTTTTGTATCCATTAATCAAGAATAAGAGGAGGCCAGCTAGTCTGACCTCCTAATTTCGATATTTTAACAAGAAAAAAATCCTATAACAAAATCAATTGCAGCATTTCGATCTTTAAGATCTATGTAAGGTATTTCAGCATCTCCTCGATAATGAGATAAATATCCAAATCTTCTAATATTGGATGGGAGAGTCCATGTCCCACATTTATTACTAGTGTTGTTTTCATCGCATGCACTTGGACTATTGCAGTAATTGCTGCACGTTTGAACATAGTATGCAATATCAGCTGATGAAAAAACACCATTTCCATTTAAATCTCCACAGTAGTTTATCCAACCAGAATTACAAGGTCCAGATGTTCTGGTTTCAATTCTTGATTCAATTCGATTCTTTAACTCATTTATAAAGTCTTGAGATAATTCAGGTAAATTGTTCTCTTCAAAATATCTAAGTAAATCATCTAAGTCAGTGACTTCTCTTTTTACTTCGCCATGTAATTTAACATAGTCTTGATATTCCTGATAGTCTTGATCAAACAATTTAGTTTCAGAATTCTCAGTTGAGGACGATTCTATTTGAGATAATTCCTCTTTTTGACAAGCTACTAAAGTCATCAGCATAAGTAGTGTACAATAAAATAATTTTGTGTTCATAATATAAACATTTAATAAGTGTGGTTAAAAAATGGAGGGGAGATTGCGTTCAACATTTTGATCGTAAGTCTCTTACTAGACA
>CALLFA010000036.1 GCA_937997635.1 uncultured Saprospiraceae bacterium
GGCGAGACGCCTACAGCGACACATCTTTGAACTTGATACTTGACCTTTTTAGGGAATCGCTAGTTTTTATTTCATTTAAATCATCGCAGAAAAGTAGAATGAATTTTGCGTCAAGTAATATTCTATCACGTTGAATTAATTCTTCTCATCAAGATTGTACTGGAGATACATACTGTGTTGTAATTTTAATAATGGTTATAGTCCCATAGGGACTAAATATTGGTAGTCATTACACACAAATTAATCATTGTGCCGTAGGTACAAAACCTGTCCTTATAAAAAAGAGCAAAGTCGTATAGACACATTCCGTACCTAACGGCACGGCAAATACATTCAATTATTAATATACTACCCACGTATCGTCCCTACAGGACAATTATTAACCCACATCGCGCACTGAGATGATCAGATCGCTTATTATTTGTGGTTTTAGTTGAGGCGATACGCCTACAGCGACACATCTTTGACCTTGATACTTGAACTTGATACTTGACCTTTTTAACAAGCAACCACATCTCTAAAATGCAGTTGCCTGTTGTATATGTTTAATTTCTTTTATTCCTGGATCAAGGGGGCTCCAGCAGCTTTCAATTGTGTCTTTAGCGTACTCACTCTAGCATTAATGGCATCTAACTCTGTAGCCAAAGTAGTCAATTGATTTTTCGCACGATTAAATGCTTTGATGTGATTACCTGTTGGCCCATAGGTGCCACCTAGCGTAACCCATCCAAGTAAATTGGCGTTTCCGGGAACTGGATCATTTTTTTCACCAACTTCTGCACGGCTTTTGCTCCCATTCATTTTTTTATCAAGCGCATTCACATCACTTCTGAACGCATAAATGTCTTCTAATAAAGATACAGGTTGTTCATCTGCTCGTTCGTATGCTTTCATTAGAGCAGATGAATATTTTTTCACTTTAGATAATTTTGCATTCGCCTCAGCTAAATCATTTTTGAATTCTTGAAAGTCATTTCTGAAAGACACGATTTCTTCATAACTGGCTCCTTTGATGGTTGGTTCCATTAGTGGTTTTACTTCAAATTCATTAGGCCCATCTAACAATGTCTCCGAACCAGAATCAACTTTTACTAAAGAAACGGTATACGTCCCAGGTGTTACTTTATATCCACCACCTCCAAAAAAACTTCGTTGTTGTGGTTTAGAATCTAACTTTATGGGATCGTCTGAAGCCAATTGTAAATTCCAGCTTTTCCGATTCAGACCTTTAGTGGCAGATCCTTTCACTTTATTTATAATTTTGCCAGACATATCTTTAATGACTAAGT
This sequence comes from uncultured Saprospiraceae bacterium, assembly GCA_937997635.1. Taxonomy (GTDB): domain Bacteria; phylum Bacteroidota; class Bacteroidia; order Chitinophagales; family Saprospiraceae; genus CALFUK01. The sequence continues at coordinate 1,290 of CALLFA010000036.1, forward strand.
AAATTCCATTTTTCTCTTCAATGACTTCTTCATCTAATGCATCCCAACCAGGAAAAGGGACATCTTGATTTGCCTTTGCTAATTTCTTTTCAGCATCTGTTCTTTTCTTTTTCTGCGAATCTGTTAATCCTGATTTTAAGAAATAGGTAAACGTCGCTCCGTAATCTGGATTTGGTGCTTTATAATCATTATCCCCTTGAGCATACATTCCTTGCTTTTGTGCATACCATAGTGCAGGGCGTGTATTGTATAAATGGCCTTCCTCATCAGCAAGTGATTTTTTATCTACATTTCTCAATGCTGTATAGTCATCAAGCACATAAAATCCACGACCGAATGACGCAGCAACTAGGTCATTTTCTCTTCGCTGGATCGTGATGTCTCTGAATGAGATAGTAGGAAGCCCACCATTCATTTTTATCCAATTGGTACCACCATTATTGGTGAAATAGATACCAAACTCTGTGGCAATAAATAATAAATCTGGATCGACATGATCTTGCACGATGCGCCAAACCAAGAGCCTGTCTGGTAAGTCACCAGTGATCTTACGCCAAGTATTCCCTTTATCTGTACTCTTCATCAAATATGGTTTGAAGTCTCCATATTTGTGATTATCGAAAGCAGCATATACCACATTTTCGTCAAATAAATCTGCTCGAATATCATTGGTAAAAGCGGTTGAAGGTAATCCCGGAAGCCTACTGAATTCTACTTTCCTCCAGCTGTCACCACTATCGGCAGTGACTTGAATAATTCCATCGTCAGTACCTGCGTAAAGTATGTTTTCATTTTTAGGTGACTCTCCTAATGAGGTTATGGTATTGTAATTTGACATAGCATCCACATCCCAAGCATTGTCCCAACTTTGTTTTTTGCCCATGATTGGCAACTCAAATCGGTTTTGATTTTTTGTTATGTCGCCACTCAATGCAGTCCAATCATCACCACGGTTGTCTGAACGCCAAACGCGTTGAGAAGCAAAATATATACGCTTAGGATCATGAGCACTGACTAATATCGGAGCATCCCAATTAAATCGCTCGTAAGGTTCATTCGGCCCAGCTTCTGGACGGATATAGACTTGTTCGCCTGTCTTGTGATCTATTCTCCACAAAAATCCTTCTTGAAATTCGCCGTATGTGATGTTTGGATTGCCTGGCTCAGTAGCTGACTGATGTCCATCTGCTCCAAGTACTACTCGCCAGTGTCTGTTGCGGATACCATCTTCATACATCGTACGTGATGGGCCTCCATGCGATCCATTGTCTTGCGTACCTCCATAAATATTATAAAATGGTTCAGCATCGTCAACGGCAACTTTATAGTATTGTGTCAATGGAAGATTCCTAGTGTATCTCCAGGTTTTTGTTTTGTCGAAAGACTCATATAATCCTCCATCTGTACCAATGAGTACATAGTTAGGATCATTGTCTCTCCAGGCGATAGCATGGCTATCTACGTGCTTGTTTTCTTCATTCATCCGCTCGTAGGTTTTACCATGATCATTAGTAATTAAGACAGTATTATTCATCAGATAAAGACGTCCCTCTTGGTGAGGGTCTGCATATAATTCTTGATAGTAATGAGGTCCAGTACCGCCAGATACCATATCAGATTGTCTGGTCCAACTTGCACCCCCATCTCTCGAAATATAAAAACCACCTGTCTTTCTGTCTGTTTCGATAGCTGCATAGATCACCTCATTATTAAATGGAGAGATTGCCAATCCAGTCTTTCCTAAATTAGAGCTTGGTAGGCCTTTGTCAATTTTAGTCCAAGTGTCACCGCCGTCTGTGCTCTTCCAAATACTGGATAATGGGCCTCCTCCCATATAAGCAGCAACCGTCCTGTGTCTTTGCCAAGTAGCAGCATATATAATTTCAGGATGAGTTGGGTCCATGACTATTTCAGTGACGCCTGTCCATTCTTGATCGCCTAGTGTGTGCTTCCAAGTGTCACCGCCGTCCGTAGATTTATAAAATCCACGTTCGCCACCTTTTGACCAAAGTGGCCCTTGCACAGCAACCATAATGACATCAGAATTTTCTGGGTGTACGATTATTCTAGAAATGTGTTCTGACTTTTTCAAGCCCATGTTTTTCCAACTGTTTCCACCGTCTGTGCTTTTGTAAATGCCATCTCCAAAACCAACATGACGTCCGCCTACATTTTCACCTGTACCTACCCAAAGCGTTTTATCATTGTTTGGATCCAAGGTAATACAGCCAATGGAGTAACTGCCTTCTTTTTCAAATATTGGTGTCCAAGTGGTTCCCGCATTTTCCGTTTTCCATACATTGCCAGAACCGACGGCAACATACATCATGTTATTGTTTTCTGGATGAATGACAATGTCTGCAATCCGACCAGAAGTAATGGCAGGGCCAACATTCCTAAATTTTAAGGCGGAGTAACTACTTGATTTCATCATCAAGGAATCGGTTTGCCCAAATAAGAATGAAGCAAAGAGTAGAATGAATAGACTATAGCTATATTTCAACATGACTTTTGATTTAAGGCTACGAATTTAGCTATTCCTAGGATGAAATAGGTGAAAAGAACTGTTGTTTGTTGTTTTTGATGTTGACACTTGTTTAGTGCTTGGAAAAAAGCTTTATGGTGATAAGCAAACTACAATTAAAAATGTTGAGAGTTGCTGCTCCTAATCTCAGGATAACCCCACCATAAATGGTTAATCTGCACAATCATGAACAATTCTCCCTAATTATCATTTGGCGTTTTTTATTTCTTCAAAATTATTATCTGCTAGAAAATCACAAAATTCATTTCTGTTAAATGTATTAGCCGGTTTATAATGCCAATGATGATAGCCAAATTCAATATCATACATATCTCTTGTTTGTTCGTAACCAAGAGCAATTATCTTGTCTATGAATTCATTGAATACTTTTTCGTCTTTTGTATGCAAAGTTATTTTCTTGTGTTCATTCAAAGTTAGGTTGGTTTCTCCTTGTATTGAATGAACAACAATATCTATAAAGCCATTCTCTATAGTGTTTTTAGAATTTAATTTTAAAAAATCTAGTACGGTTTCAACTGATACGAAGTCCTTATTGTAAAATAATTGCTTTGGTTTTTCTTCCCAGTGATTGTGAATCCAAATCCAGAATCCATTTATTGAGTTCAAAAACTTAGTTGTTAGATAGAAGACATGCTCCAAATTGTTTTCATCAATTACAAGTTCAAAGCTGTAAATCTCGTTTTCGTTTTTTGCATAAGCAACAAATTGTTCCTTTATTTTGTCTATCTCATGTTCTCCTTCGAGTGTATTGAAAATTATTCCAGTCGGAGGAGTAAAAGAATATTCATTAGGATCTTTTTCGAATAAACTAAGAGATTGCATCATTTTCACAGTTGGTGATAGGTCAATCATTTTAGCAGGATATTCAAAGTTTTGAATATTGTCAATCCGAGTGGCTTCAATGAATTTCAAATTTTTAAAACCTTCCTTTTTTGCTAACGGTTTTATCAATTGTATTGAATCTCCTATCCCTTCAGATTTACAATAGAAGTTTGCAAAAACTCCTTTGTCTTCGTAATCAGCCTCAATAAATATGTACCATTCTTTTTCTACTTCCATCGTATAATATAAAGGATTTTAGTTGAACACTCACCTATAATATAGGGTAGCGCTATGTTTGTCTGTTGATTAAAAATACTAAATAATTGTCAGTACATGCGGCCTATTCCTTGTCTCATGATTTATCACTGGATGTTTACTTGTGGCGTCACCGGCTACTTAATAATCATAATTTTCCGTTTTTGAACATACGGTGGACGATTTTCACCGATAGGTGATTAGTACAACACAACCAAAAATGTTGTGAGTTGATGCGCAATCGCGAACATTTGTTTCTGATTATAGTGCATTTTATAATTCCGCCTATCATTTTTTTAAATAAGTTATGTCAAAAAAATCTACTATATACCCAATAACCTAAATATAAAATTAGAATAAGCCTTACAATTATACTAAACTTTGAATATTGCAAATTTCCATCTTCAACTATAAGAAGTAATTGCTTTTGATTTGTCCATTCTGGATTAACTTGCATTCCAAATTGATAGTTGGTTTCGTCTACGGTTTGAATAGTTAAAACTTGAGCACCTCCAAATAGCGTCTTTAGTTTAGTAAGTTTTGCATCTGATATAGAATTAATTGGGATAGACCATTTACCACATATAATATTCTTTTGAGTTAACATTATAACAGCTCTTTGTGATTTTACCCAATCAAGACCTAAGGTTATATTTGTTTTGTCAGTTGTGATTATTCCCTTACATGCATCAGCGACAATGACTTTTTCTCCAGAATTTTTAAGTTCATAAATCCTCTTGGCTCTTTTAGTACCATAAATTAGATCCGTCAATTTTTTTAATAGACTATTCATCATGATTGAACAATTTTGATAGATTTCTTAAAGTCGTGAGTTAATTGTTTCCAATAGTGTATGATTTACGATAATCTTTTTTATCATCAAGAGTAATGATGCCTGTAAGACTTTTTACTATTGGGTTCACTTTTCTCTTCTCTGGATTATCAGATGCGATCACTGAAAGATAATTCTCAATCAATTTTGAGAGACTTGTATTTGATTCTTTCGTATAGAGTTTTGCCTCCTCTATGATATCTGAATTTAGTTTTAGTGTAAGTTTAGTGTCCATAATTTAATTGTACGAATAAATATAGATAATTAGTACGTATTTTTTAAGAATTGAGGAAAACGTCAAATTTTCTCAAGAAATTCTGATGGTGTTAAGATGCTACCTGGACTTCCGTATATTTTTATTTGTGTACAATTGCAATTCTCTAAGCTATGCGAATTACACGAACTAAGTAAGATGATTGTCAGAGATGGAATCAATATGTTCTTTACTATAACTTTCATTTCTAATTAATGGACGTAGGTGAGATATACTGTCATCACCTAATAATGTACGTACGTTATTTTACCAAGGCCCGTCTTTTGTGATATTAATAAACTTTTCATTTTCAAGGCGATAAGCACCACCATAACCAACAAACCAAAGCCT
>CALLFA010000037.1 GCA_937997635.1 uncultured Saprospiraceae bacterium
TGGTCTGTCGAGTACCGCAAAAGATTACGCCACATTTTTGCAGATGTATCTGAATGGCGGTGTACACAAAGGAAAACGATTTTTGAGCAGAACAACAATCAATACAATTATGGGTAACCAAATCGATGATTATTGGGGTAACACTGGAAAACACTATGGACTGGCATTTGGCGTTGTTAATGAAAAAGGTGTCGCTCAAGGCGGTATTGGAAGTGAAGGCACCTTTGATTGGGGAGGCTATTTCAACACACAATATTTTGCTGACCCTAAAGAGCAAATTATCGGTATACTCATGAAGCAAACGCAAGGGACAGCTACAGACAAGACAGGTTGGCAATTCAGACAATTGGTATTTAGTGCTATTGATGACTGATTCCTAATTAGCGAGGAACCTTTTCATAAACGTTTCAAACATACTCATCATGAAAACAATACTCTTGGACTTCAGATTTAAAGCAACAATTATTTTCATTCTTCTCTCCGTTAATCAAGAAATCATCAGTCAAGCACATGTACCTGACAGCAGCACCTCTTTGCTGTTACACTTCAATCAAGACCATTTCAAGATTGAGGATTCTGCTCTACACCATTTCAGTTGTAGGACCAAGTCTATAGTACTATGACATGAAAAGTTTTCAATAAAAATGAACAGTTGTATCTTCCTTACATGAATCTATTGTCTCCAATGAAATATACATTATGCCTAATTCAAGCTTAGTCGCTTTACTTTTCATCTGGACTGCATCATTAAGTTGTTCAAAAACGGATATAGACCATTTTGAAAAAACGCAGCAGGTAATACAAGAGGACATATTAAAGCGTGCTGATAAACACTTGTCAGAGAAGCCCATTACGATCACTGCTCAATATTCTTCTAGAAGTGCAGGAGGCATCCATGACTTTTATTCTGAAGGTGATTATTGGTGGCCGGACTCAACCAATCTTGATGGACCTTATGTGCGACGTGACGGCATGACCAATCCGGATAACTTCGTCGCTCACCGTGAAGCAGTGATGAGATTTAGCGAACTAGCAGGCAACTTGACCTCAGCATTTCTGATGACAAAAGAGGACAAATATGCAGATGCTGTCATCAGGCATTGTCAGGCATGGTTTATAGACGAAAAGACTAAAATGAATCCACACATGCTTTATGCACAGGCCATTAAAGGTAGAGTGACAGGTAGAGGCATTGGCATTATTGACGGTATACATTTTATAGAAGTGGTTCAGTCATTAATCATATTGGATAAATATGGAAAGCTTGATGACGAAGACATAGCTGAGATTCGGAATTGGTTTTCTGAATTCCTCATGTGGCTCACAGAACATCCGTATGGAATAAAGGAAATGAATACGAAAAATAATCATGCGATGTGCTGGAACATGCAAGCCGGTATCTATGCTGCTTTTACAAATAATGAAGATATACTAAACTCATGCAGAAACAACTTTACTCAAACATTGCTCCCTAATCAAATGGCAACAGATGGTAGCTTCCCACTTGAGTTAGCGCGCACAAAACCATATGGCTATGCCTTGTTCAACTTAGATGCAATGGTCATGAATGCTGTTATTCTATCTAGTGAAAACCATGATTTATTTTCGTTTGAGACTCAAGACGGTAAATCTATTCGCAAAGGATTGGAGTACATGGCACCATATGTAGCAGATAAATCAACTTGGCAGTTAGAACCCGATGTCTTGTATTGGGAGGAATGGCCAGTGGCGCACCCTTCGTTTTTGGTTGGCTCTTTTATGTATAATAAACCTGATTACTTTGAATTATGGAAGAGTAATAATCATTTCCCTGAAGTGTTTGAAGTAAAGAGAAATATGCCGATTAAAAGTCCGTTAATTTGGATTGATATGTTAAACTAGAATAATAAAATAAACGCTAGGAATAATTGAGACAGATATGCTTAATGTAATTGTCCAGATTATTGTGATTTTATGTTGAACGTTTTGATCAAGGAAAGTCGGTATATACCAAAATGAAAATAGTTTGACCGTTTCTTACTTGGTCTTTTATCTGTTCTCATCGTTGAAAATACTCGCGAATACCTGCATTCACTGCGTTTTTCGTCTTGACAACAGACAAAACTTCTACGTAATAAATCAGTCAAACATTCTCCTTTTGGTATATTGCCGAATATGGAATCCATTAGGAGGACAAAGGATTGGTTAGAAAAAGTTGTTATAGACCTTGGACTATGTCCATTTGCATCTAAAGTATTTTATGACAACAAGATTTTATTTATCACCACTGAATTTCATACTATCCAAAAGAGTTTGGATGTGATTACCAATTCGGCTGATTCTATTTTAAGTGTGGATACCAATGTTACGACAAGTCTGATCATCTTCGAAACTGGATTAGAATCCTTTGATCACTACTTAGACTTATATTATACCATAGAAGATCACATCAATAAATCCTATTTAGAAAATACAATTCAGCTTGCTAGTTTTCATCCACTGTATCAATTTGATGGCACTGAGCTTTCTGATTTGGAAAATTTTACAAATAGAAGTCCCTACCCTATCATCCATTTACTTCAGACTGATGATGTTACCGAAGCGGTTGCATCCTATCCAGATACAGAACAAGTGCCCATTCGGAATATTAAAAAAATGACTGAAATGGGACTGGATTATCTGAAGGCACTTTTCGGAGACTTGTAATCGGTTTTTAATTATTAAAATTTGTACTCTTAGATGCTTCAGCTTCAATCATGATTTTTAATTAAAATATTGAAATATCATTTGAGAAAATCCAAACTAAGTATATACCAAAATGAAAATAGTTTGACCGTTTCTTACTTGACGTTTTATCTATTCTCATCGTTGAAAATACTTGTGAATACCTGCATTCACTGCGTTTTTCGTCTTGACAACAGACAAAACTTCTACGTAATAAATCAGTCAAAACATTCTCCTTTTGGTATATTTAGATATGCGGCTTAATCACATCATCAAAGAAGGGAGTCTGTTTTACAAGATCATACAGTATGCATTTTTCCCTGCAATTCTTGTAGCAACACCATATGTTATCTACTTGCTCATCAGCAATGGCTCATCGGTAGCGATTACAACCTATGTCGTTGCAGTGGCCGTAGGTTTGGTTTTTTGGTTGGTAGAATGGCTTGTACCATTCAGAGAAAATTGGAATCATTCACATGGAGATATTGGAAATGATTTAATGAGTGGAATTGTTGCCTATATCATTTTACCAATCTTTTTGAAGCCATTGTACATAGCATTACTAGCTGGAGGTGCTGCATGGTTATCTGTACAATGGGGCGGAACTATCTGGCCAAGTGACTGGCCTATCATATTGCAGTTGATATTTCTTCTTTTATTGGGAGATGCTGGACGGTATTGGGGTCATAGGCTGGCACACGAAGTACCCGTATTGTGGAACTTTCACGCGGTCCACCATTCTGCAAAGCGATTGTATTGGTGGAATGCTACTCGTCAGCATCCATTGGACAAGGCTTGGTTTACGTTCACAGAAATGCTGTTTCCTGTCTTATTAGGTGCAGACGGCATTGTTATGTCCATGTATTTTGGGGTTACTGTTGTTTGCGGCTTTTCTCAACATTGTAATATAAATTTAAAACTAGGTCCGCTCTATTGGATTTTTAATGTGGTTGATCTTCACCGCTGGCATCATTCGAAAGTAATTCAGCAATCAAACAACAATTATGGTAATAATCTAATCGTATATGATCGCTTATTTGGTACTTATTTTCATCCGGAGAGGCAAGAAAAATCTAATAAACCCCTTGGTGATATTGGACTTCTCAACCCCGAATATCCGCAACATTATACTGGCCAACTAATCGCACCATTTAAGCCTGGCCTTGATAAAGTAGACGAAAAATGATTGTTATAAATTATTAGGGTTTTTTATTTATCGGGTAGCTCAAAGCAAAAAAAAGGCGACCCAAATGGATCGCCTTTATATTCTAGTGTAAAAACTATGTCTACTTATACAGCAACTTCACCTTTTGATTTGGCAATCACTTCTTCAGCGATGCCTTTTGGCGCTGGTGCGTAGTGTGAAAACTCCATCGTACTACTTGCACGACCTGAAGTAATCGTTCTGAGGTCTGTTACGTAACCGAACATTTCTGACAATGGAACGTCAGCTGAGATTGATACAGCTCCACCCGTTCTTTGCTCCTGC
>CALLFA010000038.1 GCA_937997635.1 uncultured Saprospiraceae bacterium
GCAATATTAAACCTTCTTCTTTTTTTTCTAATGAAACTTCCTTTACAAACCAAGGGGATGGGAGATTTAATCCCAGTTCACATAATTCTTTCGTATCCATGTGCGAAAATACAGAAACCCACTAAATTCGGCTAAGAACCAATTTACAAAGGAAGAAGCGATGATTAAATACGGAGATCTAGGTAAATATGGGGCGATAGAATACTCTGGTACAAACATCAATTTTGATATAAGACCTGACAACATAAGCATTAATCAGGTAAATGATGAGTATTACAAAACAGTCCATGGTTTTGAACTCCTACAAAATAAACCGAATCCAGTTGCTGATCAGACTGTCATCGAATTTAAATTACCACAATCTATGAAAGGATCATTTACAGTGTTCAATGCTATAGGTGAAAAAGTCTATGAATTGGAAGATGAATTTACAAGTAATGTAAATTCAATAACAATCGATAAAACACATTTAAACGGTGGTGGCGTTTATTATTACACCCTAGAAGTAGGAGATTGGATATCGACAAAAAAAATGATTGTTGAATAATTAGTCCCATACATAAAACGTACTTAAAGAGTAAAGGACTTCAGTGTAAAGCGGAAGTCCTTTACTTTTTACTTAAAACATTAAACGGAGAAAAGTCAAGAAACTCTGCCTGTACCGTATGATGATTCGTTGTTCTTATCCAATGCTTTGTTTCAAATGTCCAAAACCTACCCGTCTCACCTGACTTATAAAAATCGTCCTCTGAATTTTGTTCAAATTCTAGTTTTGCGGTTCCTGACAGTTGTAGTGTTTCCCCCTTTTTATAATCAACAAAAAGCAAAGCAGCTTTTGGATTTTCATAAATATTACCTAACGTACTGAACATACTATTCCCTACATAATCCGGTACCCGTAAGTGCCCATTTTCTTGTATTTCAATAAAGCCAGGATCACCGCCTCTATGCGATGATTCAATATCCCCCTTTTTTGTCTGAGTGCTTATGAAAAAAGTATGTGCACTTTTAATCCAATTTTTCTCCGCTTCACCAAGATCATTTCCCTTAGTGTATGTTGGAGATATTATGCCTGCATCGTCGGATACTTCTATATGCTCTCTCTGTATGTGTTTGGGACAACTTGGATATCCCATTCTGATTTTAATACTCAATTCATTGTCCACTTCAGTTGCTACACCCCATGCTCTATATCGAGCTCTCCTTGCGGCTTCATGAAACAATAAGCCGACAGTTGGATTGGATTTAATGTTTTCAAAGAAGATATCTTGCCGATTACTTGTGAGCTTACTTAAGTCTATTATAATTTCTTCGACGGATGGTATTTTGATAAAACCTCTATCTCCAACCAACAGCGACAGCCATAGATCTCCTTTTCTATCTTCACTACCAATAAAAGCAAGAATTTGATGCTCTATAAACGGTATTGATCTTGGATGAAGAGAAGATTGTATCATTGGAATTCTCATTTCAGCTATCTCTGCTTCACCTGTTATTTTCTGTACAGCTAGCTGCCCATCATGAAAAATATTCTTATTCATAGACATATGTTAAATACAACTCTAGTACATGTAGTTTTGTTTTGGCGAATTCTATCGTCTAGTATAAATATGACAAACATTCCATTAAAAAATTCATAGGCTAGCATTTTCAATAAAAACGGATAACTGAATAAAAATTTCATTTCGATACACCATTTCAATACTTTGAAGCATCTTAACTATGTTAAGTCACTGTACTACTTTATTAAACAAAAAACTCACTGTATGAAAAATCTATGTTTTCTCTTCTTGTTCTTACTCACTACCCTAACCTACGCTCAAGAGGAAATCTTCAAAGTTGTCGATGAAATGCCAAGATTCCCAGGCTGCGAACATATAGACGGTGATGCAGAAGCAAAGCGATTATGTGCAAATGAAAAACTGCTGCAATACATCTATACAAATCTCAAATATCCTGAAGTCGCAAAAGCCAATGAGGTAGAAGGCATGGTTGTGATTCAATTTGTGATCGATACCGATGGATCAATAGGGGAAGCAAAAATTGTCAGAGACATTGGTGCCGATTGCGGAAAAGCTGCATTACAAATTGTACAAGACATGAACACCTATGAAAGCAACGATACGATCATTGTATTCAATGATGCCACTTATGAAGAAGAAGTCAGAATCGAACATCATAATGCCATTTGGCGTCCAGGCTATCAAGATGGAAAACCAGTCAAAGTACTGTACACCCTACCTGTGAGGTATAAACTTTCAGATGATGAGGTTTCACATTCAGAAGATATTCAGGAAGCAACTAATGTCGAACGTACGATTGACAATGATACTACAGAAGAAATCTTCAAAGTTGTTGAAGAAATGCCAAGATTCCCTGGCTGTGAAGACATGGAAGGAAGTGCCTCCGACATAGAGAACTGTGCTAAGAATAAAATGCTCCAATATATTTATGAAAATATAAACTATCCTGCAGCCGCAAGAGAAAAAGGTGTTGAAGGTGTGGTTGTTATCCAATTCCTCATCGATACTGATGGTTCTATTGATGAAGCATCTATTGTCAGAGATATAGGCGGTGGATGTGGACATGCAGCATTAAGCGTTGTCAATAAAATGAACAACATTAGTCTGCAGGATACAATTGTCATAGTCAATGATGTTTATCACGAAGAAACGATGAAAATTGTCAACGCAGATTATAAATGGCGTCCTGGATACCAACGTGGTAAAGCAGTAAAAGTCTTGTACACACTTCCTGTCAAATTTAAGCTGGCAAATGATGACAATTCAGAAACACAGGAAAATTTTACTCCGATAGATGAATCACTTCAAGTCGTCATTCCAGCAATGGTAAGAAAAGCTTACTCAGCCGACCCAGTCCATTCATCTCAAGTTGTCGGCGACATCGTAAGCTATGGCAGAACCATCCATCCGATTCTAAAAGTTCCTGCTAGTCATACTGGCATTGATTTTAGGGCAGTCCCGGGCGTTGCTGTATCAGCTGCAGGTAATGGCTCTGTTATTTTTGCAGGAGATGATGGATCTAAATATGGAAATTACGTCGTCGTCAAACACGATGATCGGACCACAAGTCTATATGGACATTTGTCTGAAATCAAAGTAAACGAAGGACAACAATTAACCATTGGAGATTTGCTTGGTAAAGTTGGTCAGTCTGGTAAAGCTAGTTACCCTCACCTACATTTTGAAGTGCGTATTGATGATATCCCTGTTAATCCAAGACGTTGGGAGTTATTTGATACTGATTCAGTAAATTCGGATTTAGCTGAATACAATAATGCGCTAAGAAAACCAATTTATGTGGTAGACGGCGAAACACAAGAAATTGGATTCACTATTTTAGATGCCTCTTTCAACATGGATGATATCGAAACGATGGACTTCTATGAAGGAGAAAAGGCAAGGGAAAAATTTGGATTCGGTGCAGGAAATGGTGTGGTAGACATACATTTAAAATCAGAAACAATACTTCCAGAACCCCAATTTGAGCTGGAACAAAACAGACCTAATCCTGTAGGTGATGCAACAACCATTGGTTTCCATCTACCGACAAATCAATTGGCTGCATTGTATTTTTATGATTCACAAGGTAGACATATCCATACTGTCAATGATGGCTTTCAACTGGGATACAATGAAGTAATTGTGCGCAAAGACGAATTGAATACAACTGGACTGGTTTACTATTTTCTCGTCCAAGGAGACTTTACAAAGACAATGAAAATGGTTGTCCAATGATAAAATAATGAGTGTTATTGAAAACTCCTGTTCCTTTGTTGGTGCAGGAGTTTTTTTTATACGTCGCTTTAGGCGTCTCGCCTCAGCATAAAAACAAGTTCAAGTTTAAGAGTCAAATGGTCGATGGTCGATAGTCAATGGTCAAATGGTCAATTGTCAAATAGTCAATGGTCAAATAGTCAATGGTTAAATAGTCAATGGTCGATAGTCAATGGTCAAATGGTCAATGGTCAATAGTCAATAGTCAAGAGTTGTTGCATAAATCTACACCAAAAGCTTGAAGCTTCATTGTACGATTATCGCTAAATAATGACAACTTTGCGAGCTTGTTAACCGATCTATGTCATATTGACAGAAAATTGTAACTGGCATATGCTTTGACATCTACTCAACTATATTCATTAATTGATAAACGCATTCTAAACTATAGACAATGGAAAAAGGTCAAATTTCAGTACAAACGGAAAATATCTTCCCAATCATCAAGCAATTCCTGTACTCAGATCAGGAGATTTTTCTGCGAGAATTGGTATCAAATGCTGTCGATGCTAGCTCCAAATTAAAGACACTTGTATCAAAAGGTGAAGTGTCAGCGGACATAGACAACTTAATGATTGATATAACCATTGACAAAGAAAACAACACTTTGACCATCAGTGACCAAGGCATTGGAATGACGGAGGCAGAAGTCAAAAAATACCTTAATCAGGTAGCCTTCTCTTCTGCAACAGACTTTTTGAAAAAATACAAAGACGAAGCAAGCATCATCGGACACTTTGGTTTGGGATTTTATTCCGCGTTTATGGTTGCCGATAAGGTTGAGGTAGTTACTCGATCTTATAAGAAATCCGGTAAAGCTGTTAAGTGGGTATGTGAAGGAGATCCTCAATATGAAATTGGTAAAGGCGAGAAGAAACAGAGAGGGACAGACATTATTCTACATATAAGTGATGACAGCAAAGAATTTTTAGAAGAGACTAGAATTCAACATTTACTCGATAAGTATTGTAAGTTCTTACCGGTACAAATTCGCTTTGGAACAAAGACCGAAACAACTTATGAAGGCGAGGGCGATGACAGAACATCCATCGAGACCGAAGTGGACAATCTTATCAATAATACCAGTCCTGCGTGGAAAAAGAAGCCTGCAAAGCTAAAAGACGAAGACTATAAGAATTTCTATAATGAATTGTATCCCTTCAGTCAACCGCCATTATTTTGGATACATCTGAATATTGATTTCCCATTTGATCTCACTGGTATACTGTACTTCCCTAAGTTGAATAATTCGATTGAGGTACAAAAGAATAAAATTCAATTGTACAGCAATCAAGTCTATGTTACTGATGATGTCAAAGAAATTGTACCAGAATTTTTGACCTTATTGCATGGTGTGATTGACTCTCCAGATATTCCATTAAATGTATCTAGAAGTTATTTACAATCTGATTCTAACGTCAAAAAGATTACGTCATACATTACCAAAAAAGTAGCTGAAAAATTAGCTAAGCTGTTTAAGAAAGATCGCGAGGAGTATCAATCCAAATGGTCCGAAATAGGCACTTTTGTGAAATACGGTATGTTGACAGAAGAAAAATTCCATGATAAAGCTGTCAAGTTTGCTCTACTGCAAAATTTGTCAAATGAGTTTTATACAATCGAAGAGTACAAAGAAAAAATAAAGGCTACACAAACAGACAAACACGATAAAATCATTTGTTTGTATACCAACAACCCACAAGAGCATCACAGCTACATAGAATCGGCCAAAAACTATGGTTATGATGTAGTAGAGTTTAATAACATTATTGACAATCACTTCATGCAACATCTGGAATCAAAAGTAGGTGATATGACTTTTGTCCGTGTAGATAGTGATACTGTTGACAATCTGGTACAAAAAGAAGAGAGTCGAGAATCTGTGTTGAGCGAAAAAGAGCAAGAAAAGGTCAAAGGCTTCTTTGAAGGTGCTTTAGGTGATGGTGGTGGCTTTTTATCCATGAAAGCTTTGTCTCCAGAAGATCATCCTGTATTGATTACCAAACCAGAATTCATGAGACGGATGAAGGAAATGCAAAGCATGCAAGGGATGGACATGGGCATGATGCCCGATTCACACAATGTAGTCGTGAACACCAATCATCCTCTGATAGCAGAAAAACTATTGAAGATGAAAGGAGCTGAACGCAAGGAAGGATTTGCGAGCTACTTGTACGATCTTGCCAGACTCAATCAAAACATGCTCAAAGGAGAAGACATGAGTAAGTTTATTGAAAAGAGTCTGAGTTTTGTTGGCTAATACTGCTTGCTGTAAATGACTTGCTTTTGGATCAATTGAGGTAGGCTTCTATTTCCTGCTTGACATATGTGGCTTCTTGAAGGCTTTGATATGTCCATGGCATCAATTTCATTTCTTCGATGCCATTTCCTCTATCAAGGCGCAGTCGAATTTGATGGTATTCATTGCCCATTCCGTAAGGATCACCCATTTTTTGGATATAAACGTCTTTAATGGTATCTACATCAAACTCTTTCTTGCGAGTGAAAAACCATGGCGAATATTCCATAGTCAAGACGTTTCCATCCATTTCTATAAAAATTTTCTGTGCTAGTGATCTGTAGGTGTATGTATACCAGAAAGTAAATGACCAAAATATAACATTTAACGATATTGGAAAGTTAGTAAATCCATTTTTTAGGAACGGCAGTATAAAAACTAGTGCGGACAATGAATAGAGTATTATCATGAATCCTTTGATGCCTTTCTTGTCTCTGATTTCTATTTCTTTGGTTACACCATCGTGATTCACAGATACGTTGCTTGGTCTTTGGACTAACTCTTTTTTGGCAGATGATTTGGCTTGTACTTTTTTGACATCTAGTGGAAACAACGAATCACAAGAATCGCATTTAGCAATTTTGTCAATGATATTCATATTAGCCGCTTGGATAACTGATGCACAAGAAGGACAATGAACTTTATAGGTCTGTTCATCGTCAGAAGTTACTTCTTCTAATTTTACTTTGTGTATGTCTTTGTACTTGCCTTCCATTGTACGTAACCTTAGCAGTTGACAATGTTTAGTTTTAATGTTTAATTATTGAATTTGGAAAACCGCATTAAGTCAACCGTTCAATTCAAAATTAGACATTAAAAATTTAAAATTCAGCTGTAGTTGCACAAAATAGGTTCATCATTCAATTGACATGTAAATGATCCCAATAGACTCTTTATTATAATCAGAAGTCTAATAATCGTACTTTTAAAGAGCTTAGCCTTACAATAACATGTAACAGAGATGTTTTATGGTGACCAGAAACTCGATTTGGATATTAAATTTTGTGCTATTTGTCTTTGTACAAAGCATAGCGCAGACTTTTGGTCCTCCCAAAAATTACAACCTTGAAGACGGTCTTCAAAGCTTAGTTATTTATAATATAGCCCAAGACGACAATGGGTTTATTTGGCTTGGACTAGAGGCAGGTCTAAGCAAATTCAATGGACACTCTTTTGAGAACTTCTCCGTCAGCGATGGCCTTAGTTATAATGAAGTAGTAGCCATTCAAAGTGATCGCCAAGGTCGACTATGGCTTAACTCACTAGGCAATATTACATATATTGAAAATGGAGAAATAAAGTCCCTTGACATCGATGTGGATCAAAACCTGGACTGGAATTTTAAGATTGTATTTACAAACTCAATGGCTTGGATAGTCAATGGAATCAAAAAATATATTTTCAATAGAGATTTTGAATCTCATAAGGACTTGCCCGAATCGTGGGTGGAAGACGAAATGATATCACTAATCGACGTTTATGATAATTTATTAATTTATTATTGTGACAAAAAAATTTTTCAAATAGATGAACAATACAATATTAAAGTCATCCATGAATTTGATAAAAATAATTATAGGGGATTAGACCAAAGAGCAACGATTATTAAACATGACTTGGTTTTTAGTAGCCATGATCAATTATATTTCTACAATTTTAAGACGAAAAAAACAAAACACTTCAATGCACCCACCAATGTTCGATCAATTAAACAGGCTTATCCACTGTTGTATTATATTTATACGAGTGGAGGCTACAGGACCTATAATTTAGAAACCAAAGTATTAAGTGAACTCCATATCGGTAGCACATATATTTCAGATTTGTTAATTGACAATCAACAGAATTTGTGGATTACTACTTTAGGAAAAGGTCTATTCTTCTATCATAAGACAAATAAAGCAATAACTTCTTTGCAACAATTTGAGTTGGGAGAATTAAAAGAATTAGAAACCATTTTTGTTGATGGTGATGATCTATGGCTTGGAACCAATCGCGGAAAATTATTCAACATATCAGATAAAGGAAATGAGGCGTATCAAGTCCCAGTTCAAAACCCTTATGGCGTGACTAGAGTGCTCGATATTGACAGACAAGATGATGATAAATTGATCATTGCGACGGACAGTGGCATTTTTCATTTTGAAAATAATCAAATAGAAGAAATTTTTACTGGACCAATCAAACAAATTGCTATAACAGACTCTTCGGCGGTTATCAATAGCTATACCAATAGCATGAATATACCATTTGATTGTCTTGAGGATATTAAGAAAAATGATTTTAATTTCAGAATGACTACTGATAGCTTAGATTGCATTTATAAATTTTCGGAATATCGAGCATTTGCAACATTAGTTGACTCTAAAGGAAATATATGGATTGACAATTCTGTGAATGGCTTGATTAGAATTAGTGAAAAAGATAGGTTTTATTACAAAACATTGTCACCAGTATTCAGGTCTCACATCAAAAGGATCTATGAATTAGAATCAGGAGTTATTCTTGCCGCAACTGTCGGAAGTGGCCTTATTGCTATAGATAAAGACAAGTACAAAGTGTTTACAATTGAAGATGGAATTCCGTCAAACGTGTGTAATGATGTCATCTCGAATGGCAATGAAATCTATGTAGCAACCAATCAGGGTATCGCAATCATGAATTATCGAAATGCCAATTCTATTGATTTATCTGGTTTGATCACCACAGAAGACGGATTACTTTCTAACAATATAAAAAACCTTGCAATTAAGAATGATTCCCTGTATTGTACATCTGAGAATGGTTTAAACATTGTTGACCTGACAGCTTATAAAAGTGGTATGAACTCAAAAATTGTGATTGAAAATTTGATTACAACAGCTGATCGCGTCTTGGATGAAACTGAAGGTTACATCCTTGAGGCAGGAGAAGATGACCTTAGTATCAAGTATTCAGATCTCATTTTCAACAATAAACATGGACAAGGATTTGCTTATATTCTAGAAGGTTTAGATAAAGATTGGAATATTACAAATGATCATGAAGTCCGATATACAAATCTTGACCCTGGTGACTATATCTTTAAAGTACAACGTCTAGGTATATCCAATAAACCAAGAGATGACTATCAAGAGGCTAACGCGAATCTTGCAGAAATAGCAATTGAAGTAAAACCAAGTTTTTCTCAAAGTACATTTGCAAAGTTTCTGCTGATTTGTGGATTCGCAGCTTTAATCTTTCTTATTTCCAGGTATACTTTGAATGCACGCGCAAAAAGAAATTTATCTACTTTGGTTGAAGAAAGGACAAAAGAGTTAAATCAAAAAGTAGAAGAAGTACATATAATTAATCAAAAATTAAAGTTGTCTAATCAGGAACTGCAGGAGTATGCACACGTGACTTCTCATGATTTAAAATCTCCTTTACGAACGATTAATAGCTTTGTCTACCTTCTGAGCAAAAGAAACACTGACAAATTTGACAGTAAAGACAAAGAGTATATCAAATTTATTAAAGATGCCGCCTTTAGAATGGATCAGGTGGTTCATGATCTACTCAATTTATCAAAGGTCAGTATTCATTCAGATCCTGAAATAGTTGATTCTAAATTTGTTTTAAAAGATGTGATCAACGATCTCGATTATGATATTTATCAAAAAAAGGTCAACATTCAAGTAGAAGGAGAATTTCCAAAATTAAAAATGGAGGCTACAAATCTTAAGCAATTATTCCAGAATTTAATCTCTAATGCCATTAAATATAATAAGAGCGAAACACCCAAAGTTACCATAAAATCAGAGCTAATTTCAGAAGACTATTTATTTTCAGTTAAGGATAATGGCATTGGTTTTGAACAAAAGTACGAAGAAGAAATTTTTAAAATTTTTAAACGCCTTCATGGAACAGAAGAATTTGAAGGTACAGGCATTGGTCTGGCTATTTGCAAAAAAGTCATAGATAAATACCAGGGTTCTATTTGGTGCCAGTCCGTCCCAGGTAGTGGCTCTTCATTCTTTTTTAAATTGCCAAAGAATCTAGGTCCGTCATATAAAAAAATATAAGATTAGAATTTCACTTCAAATTTTAGAAGTAATAACCTTCTGTTATATATAATATATACGTTTCAGAAAGGTCATTGTCGATCGTATGTAATAAAGAAGTTCTAGAGTTTAAGAGAACCGCTCTATTAAAAGCGGTTCTTTATTTTGGATTCTAATTTTTATTTTTAAATCAATAATCAGGGCACAACCAATATAAAGTACTAGATCCAAATACTCAAGTCATCAATTTCTTCCAGGTTCTGCATCGCCAGTAACATCTCCTACCTTATATGCCTCAATATCAAACGATGCACTAGGTGACATTTCTAATGTGAATGTATCTGGTGAGAATCCCCAGCTTTCTCGATTCGGGAATTCATCAATGAGACCGAGGATTGCATTTCTAAGAATCACAAGATCGGAACCTGTCAGATTACCATCGCCATTGGTATCTGCTGCAAGGCTCTGCAGATTATTCGTAAAAGGAGAAACACCTAATAAGTGATTCACGATCTGTACCAAATCGACACTAGATATTCCATTCCTAATATCTCCATTTCTGGAAAAGTTTACGGTCAACCCGTCGAAGGAGGTCACTTCTCCAAACAAGAATGCGCCCGTAGAATCTGTTACAATGCTTTGTCCATTAGATAAATTGACGGTGACATTGGCAACTGGCTCTCCATTCATGTCTCTGATGATTCCTTGCAGAATAGAGTCATTACTCAATGGATCTACACCATCACAATTCTCATCAATATTGTTTCCTGGAATCTCTTCTGCGTTTGGATTTATCGAGGCATCACTGTCATTACAATCCTCATCAGAATTAAATCCATCTTCGTCGTCATCTATAACCAATGTTGTTCCGTCACAGTTTTCATCTACATCGTTGTTTCTAATTTCCTCTGCGTTTGGGTTAATATTAGGATCATCATCATTGCAGTCTACATCACTCAAAAAGCCGTCATTGTCATTATCTACTGGTATGATTAAATCCCCATCCATGCAATCTTCATCGATACCGTTATTTGGAATCTCCTCTGCGAATGGATTGATGTTCGGATTAGTGTCGTCACAGTCAATGGCAGAACTTATGCCATCACCATCTTCATCAATGATGGCAAAGTCTCCATCACAATTTTCATCCACACTATTATTCGGAATCTCTTCTGCTTCAGGATTAACATTTGGATCTAAATCATCGCAGTCTACATCAGACGTAAACCCATCCATATCATTATCAGATATCGTCGATTGGGCAATACCGTCACAGTCTTCATCAATAGTATTGTTGAATACCTCTGTAGCTCCGGGAAAGATATCAGGATTCGTATCATCACAATCTTCATCAGAATTGAAACCATCTTCGTCTGCGTCAATTACGCCAAAATCACCATCACAATTTTCGTCTATGTCATTATTGGCTATCTCCTCTGCCTCTGGATTTATGGCTGCATTATCATCATCGCAATCGACATCAGATAAGAAGCCATCCATGTCATTATCGGTCAATGTCACACCTAGCATCATATCACAATTTTCATCGACATCGTTATCTGGAATTTCCATTGCATTAGGATTGATGTCTGGATTTGTGTCATCGCAGTCTTCATCTGAATTGAAACCATCATTGTCTTCATCTATTTCTAATGGTATCCCATTACAATTTTCATCAATGCCATTATTGGGAATATCTGTAGCATCAGGATTGATGTTAGGGTCTTCATCGTTACAATCAACATCCTGTGTAAAGCCATCCATATCCATATCGACCTGGGCATAACCATCACAATCCTCATCGATATCATTACCGATAATTTCCATTGCATTAGGATTGATGTCTGGGTTTGTGTCATCGCAGTCTATCCCCGCTGGTGATCCATCCATGTCTTCATCAACGACTGTCATCTGAGCTACTCCATCACAATCCTCATCAACATTGTTATTTGGAATCTCCATTGCATCAGGATTGATGTCAGCATTTGTGTCATCGCACTCTTCATCTGAATTAAACCCATCATTGTCTTCATCGATGACTTCTACTATGTCGTCACAATTTTCGTCTACATCATTGTTTGGAATCTCCATGGCATCAGGATTGATGTTTGGGTCCTCATCATTACAATCAAGGTCTTGTGTAAAGCCATCCATATCTAAATCAATCTGGATAATTCCATCACAATCTTCATCGACACCGTTGCCTACAATCTCCATTGCATCAGGATTGATGTCTGGATTGGTATCGTCACAATCCACAGAAGTGTCGAATCCGTCATTGTCTTCATCTATCATCAATAGACCTGATACAGTTAATGTGTCAGCAACTATCCGATCATCATTTCTATTCCCATTGCCATTTGCAAAATTACCTACATAGTAAAAGGTGACTTCATTAGAATTAATGTCAGCTGGAGATTCCCAATCGACAGTGTATAAGATGGTGTCAGAGAAAAACGTAGCTGCACCATTATCATGCTCTACATACATATTGCCATTGGACTCTGTAATGGTGGATGATGTGCCTGGATTTGAAAATACACCAGCAGATGAACTTGAAAGCGCTGTCATTTGAAAGCCGCCTAATTGCGGATCACCTGCAGTTGTCACCATTTGAACCGTCAAATTATAGGTAATGCCGCCCTCTAGGATTTCTGGAAATCCGAGTAATGAGATATCTCCCTCGATTGTGGTACTTTGATTGCCGTGACAATTGCTTGTGGCACATGTGTCCTCTCCTGGCGCACCCGTTCGTTGATTCGGTGGATTATTCGAATTTGCTAACCAAAAAAACGCACACACCAACAAAATTAAAATTGTCTTCTTCTTGTTTCTTGATGTTTTCGATAAAAACATAGTGTTAATATTTTGCCTACAATACTTAAGAATGCATCATATGATTAAATTAATGCATCTTTTATGCCAATAGCTGATTTTGCAAGACATGAAACAAGAAAATGGAGAAGAAATGGAGATTATTTGCCTTTCACGATCAATTCTAATTGCTGTAGATATCTTCTTTTAGGCTTTCCTGGAGCCATTACCCATGTATCTACAAATAAGACAGTGTTCTTTGTTTCGTTGATAAACAAGTAGCTGATGAATGGCCCGCCAATAAAGTCATTGTCCAGCTCCCAAATACCTCTAAATTCCTTGCCATAAGAGCCATCTTTATTAAATGGATAGACCAGTATTGGCATGTCAACGTCGTTAATTCTCATAATCGAATTGGATTCTGTGGAATATGTTCGATCACTACCGTGCTTATTTCTGATTGCTTTGAAGCTTTCCTTAGAAAGTTGATCTGTGCTTTGGTACGGATATTCACTAAAGGATATGGACATGACTCCAACTCCTTCTATTTCTTTGCGTAACCAGTAAAAGTTATTTTGTGTGTCATCTAACACAACTCTAAAATCTCCGGGGATTCTGATGTCAAATCCGTATCTCGTTTTGATTTCTTCCGTAATCCCGAGATTATCTCCAGTGGCGTAGGTCAAAGAAGCCAGTTGCTCTGAATCATGATTTTTTATCCTCGTGGCTATTGCTGGAAAATTCTGTCTGATTAGTGTAAACAATTCATCATGGCTGTTGCCAAAAACATAAATCAAAATCTGATTTGTCGCCCATTTATTTTTACCGACAGAGGTAGTGTAATTAGGATCAGATTTTGCCTGATCAAATTTTACTTGTCCAAGGTCAGCCTTGAGCATTTTGGTTGTGGAACTCTCTTCATCGCTTAAGTCTACAACGACTATATAAGTACGTAGTTCTCTAAGTGCTTCTTCATATTCTATCTTCTCAGTCGGATAATATCTTAGATCAAAGAGAGGCTCTGGTCTTGGTGTCACAGGAAATTCTCCACCGAAATAATAGCGAATACTATCTCCAACAGCACCTTCCCAAATTGTTTTTTCTGAAAGAACGACGACATCATTCATTTTCCCAAATGCCTTTGGTTTAGGCTTAGCTGGGCCTACGACGACATCGTTGCTACAAGAATATATGCCTAGCAAAAACAAGAAAAAGACAACTTTGACAATGGTTTGGATCATCTAAATATTTGGTTAAAGATTCAATATACCGCTTCTATATTTATTGTAATAGAAACCTAATGTAAGCTTATACTTCTTAGATGTCCAAAAGTCCAATTATGGTGGAATAAGAGTTTAAAAAATACTGAAATTCACGATATTACAGCAATCCGTTGATGATATCATTTTCTGTTATGCCTTCTGCCTCAGCTTTATAATTTCTTACGATTCTGTGGCGTAGAACATAATTTGCTATCGCTTTGACATCTTCAATATCTGGAGAATACTTACCAGCAATTGCTGCATGACATTTCGCTCCAAGCACAAGATATTGCGAAGCTCTAGGACCAGCGCCCCATGAAATATAATTTTTGACTTGATCGGTGGCCCTGTCCGTTCCGGGACGAGTTTTTGCAGCGAGGTTAACGGCATATTCGAGAACATTATCTGCTATTGGAATCTTACGGATGAGTTGTTGATATTCTAAAATCTGCTGACCAGTCAAAATATTATTTAGAGAAATATCTTGATTGGTCGTTGTATTTTTTACCACTTGGACTTCTTCTTCATAACTAGGATAATCCAAAGGGATATTGAACATAAATCTATCTAGCTGTGCTTCAGGCAGAGGATAAGTTCCTTCTTGCTCTATCGGATTCTGTGTCGCAAGCACAAAAAATGGTTTCGGCAATATGTGCTTAGTCCCAGCAATGGTTACCGATCGTTCTTGCATAGCCTCAAGGAGTGCTGCTTGGGTTTTTGGAGGCGTTCTATTGATCTCATCGGCCAATACTATATTGGAAAACAGTGGTCCTTTATTGAATTTGAAATTTCTGTTTTCATCTAAAATTTCAGAACCCGTAATGTCAGATGGCATCAAATCTGGTGTAAACTGTATTCTTTTGAAATCCAGATCCAAGACATCAGAAATAGTGCTTACTAAGAGAGTTTTTGCCAGACCCGGCACCCCCACCAAAAGACTGTGTCCATTACTAAAGAGTGAAATGACAACACTCTTTACAACGTCCTTCTGACCTATAATAACTTTACCTATCTCATCAACTAATTCAGTATAAGACTTCGCCAACGCGTCTACCGCTGCAACATCTGATTTCTGCTGGTTTTCCATATTTTAAAACTTCTCGTTTTCTTTACAAGTGCACAAAGATAGTTTAAACGCCAATAGTTGCTGTATTGTTATGAATTCCTCTTTGAATTTATCAGTTGCAATCCCATTCCCACTGCGATACTTCCAGATGTTTGAGTTCTGCTATGGAATAATGCCACCATTCTGTACGTATAGATGCAAATCCGTTTTGTTCCATCAGTGTTTTCAATAATGTCCTGTTTTGCTGAATCTCGTCTGAATGTTTAGTGTAGGTATGATGGGCTTCCTCGCCAAAATAGTCAAATGCTGTCCCCATGTCTAGCTCCTTATTGTTTACATCGACTATAGTCAAATCTACAGCTACACCCCGATTGTGTTGAGATCCTCTCCAAGGCGGTGTCACGTAACTTGCATTAGGCACCTTGTCCCACAGCTTCTGCTGCACCGGCCCTGGGCGATAGCAATCAAAAAGCTTGATTTTAAGGTTCTTTTTCATCAATTCTTTAGCAACATCATTCAGAGCGCTGACTGCTTGATTTCTTAGAAAACACTTGCCACAATCATACATCACTTCTTTGACAAAATTATCCGTTGTCGCATACTTGATGTCAGTGACAAATCCAAGTGACTCATTTGTTAATTCATGCCATCCTTCAGGTGGCTTAAATGTGTCTCTCTCTTCTTGTGCTGTTTCAATTTCAGCTTGATGTTCAATCTTTACGATAGGCTCTGGTGATTGTTTAGGTTCATTTTTACACCCAAGCATCGCAATCACAACTATTATAAATATAATTTTATCCATTTATCAAAAGTAAAAATTCAGCCTCTGTTAATATTTGAACCGTATCAATAGCTTGGGCTTTTTTCAACTTTGATCCAGCTTTCTCACCAGCAACAAGAATATCGAGATTTTTGCTGACAGCACTTATGTTTTTAGCTCCTGATTTAACTGCCATTTCTTGTGCTTCTTTTCTAGACATGTTTTGTAATGAGCCAGTGAATAAAATTGTTTTGCCAGCTAAAGGTGCATCTTCTCCCACTTCTATTGGCTTGTCTTCTTCTGTCTGGCTGAGATTGACACCGAGTGCTTCCATTTTTTGGAGTAACGCAATGTTTTCTTCTTGATTAAAAAAAGCTACAACATTTTCGGCAACGACAGGCCCGATGTCCTTGATGTCAGTAAATGCTTCTGCATTCCAATCTTTGAGATCTAGCACATGTTTTATTTGTTCAGAAATTATTTTAGATGCCTTTTTACCTAAATGATGAATGCTCAAGCTGTGCAACAATTTACTAATCGGATTTTTCTTTGCCTCATTAATGGCGGCTTCTAATTTTACCACAGACCTCTGACCAAAGCCTTCCAACTGAGCAATTTTGCTGTAATCAAGATTGTACACATCACTAAGATCTTTGAGCCATCCTTTTTGGTAAAAGATCTCGACAAATGCTTTACCAAAACCATCAATATCCATCGCGTTTTTGGATACATGGAAAATGAGACGCTGCATTTGCTGGGCTTCACATTGAGCATTTGTACATCTCCACGCGGCTTCATTTTCATTCTTGACCAAGGTAGTATCGCACGAAGGACACCTTGTTGGAAACTCAATGACCTGCTCAGTGCCGTTTCTATAATCTTCCAATGATTTTACAATATAAGGAATGACATCCCCAGCTCGTTCGACCAATACAGTGTCGCCAATTCTGAGGTCTTTGGATTGTATAAATTCTTCATTGTGTAAAGAGACAGAAGAGATGGTCACTCCTGCTAATTGGACTGGCTCTAGTTTGGCCACTGGTGTGATAGAGCCAATTTTACCAATTTGGTAATCAATAGCGATAAGCTTTGTCGAAGCTTGTTTCGCCTTAAATTTATATGCCATTGCCCATCGAGGATGATGCTGAGTAAACCCGCATTGGACTTGAAGTGCGTGGCTATCTACTTTTACGACCATACCATCAATCTCATAAGC
Organism: uncultured Saprospiraceae bacterium; assembly: GCA_937997635.1. GTDB lineage: Bacteria > Bacteroidota > Bacteroidia > Chitinophagales > Saprospiraceae > CALFUK01. The sequence goes on from CALLFA010000038.1 coordinate 17,237, forward strand.
GTAGTCTTCTCTTTTTTCTTCCCAGGTTTGTATAAAATCAATGACTTCCTGGATTCCAAAGCACTGTTTTTTCTCTATTGTTGGTACTTTGAATCCTAACTCTGCCAACAAGTTAATCTGATCGAAATGAGAATCGATATTGGGCAACACATCATTGCCATCTTGATCAACAGCATAGCCCATTTGAAATAAAAATATCTCTATGCCTCTCTCCCGAGTTTCGTTAGGTCTTTTCATCCTAAGGCCTCCAGCGGCAGCATTCCTTGGATTAGCAAATACCGATTTGCCTTTTGATTCTCTTTCTGTATTGATTTTTTTGAATCGGTCTTTGTGTATCACGGCTTCACCACGAAGCTCTGCAACATGAATGCCGTGTTTTGAAAAATCAGCAGACAACGGGACTGTGGGTAGTGTTTTTGCATTTGCAGTCATGTCTTCACCTTGGGCACCGTTACCTCTGGTCGCCGCTCTTGACAATAAATTATTCTCGAAAACAATCCCTACACTACCACCATCAAATTTTGGTTCAACACAATAGACAATCTTCTCTTCTGCTGGCAGGTTTGTCAATTTCTTAATGCTCTCATCAAAACTTTTCAGGTCATCCGCATTGTACGAATTGTCTAATGACAACATTGGAGACAAGTGCTTAATGGTACTTGCATTGTCTACTATATCAACAGCAACGCGTTGTGTCGGTGAGTCTGATGTAATTAAATCAGGAAATTCAGCCTCTATAGTCTGAAGGTCTTTGAATAACTGGTCGTATTCAAAATCTGAGATTAATGGTTCGTTGTTTATTGAATAATTCCATTCATGATAATGTAATACTTCTCTTAAATCTTGAACATGTAAAGCAGAAGCATTGGATTTAAGGAAGGCCTTGGTTAATTCAAGTAGTCGTTTTTTCTCCGTGTCTTTAAACATAACCCGAAGATAAGTAAGGCTAGGATTATTCTTTGAAAATCTTTCGAGTAGTTACTCTTTTTCCTTCTGCATCGAATACACTCAAGAGATAAATGCCTCTATCGTAATTGACCATTGCGACTTTCGTCTGTTGATCTGGTATTATATTGCCATTAGTCAGCCTCTTCCCTATCATATTGCTTAAGGTAAAAGAACCGGAAAAAGATGTATTTGTGGTGATGTTGAAATGATCTATCGTTGGATTTGGATATACAGTTACTTGAAGTTCAACTTCGATTGGTTCTTCCTTTTGTCCAAAGAAATCGGATTGTCCTGTGAGACAAACAGGTAGAAAAAACAATATGATGTAACAGAGCAATCTCATTGCACTAAATATACGGACATCTTGCTTGTGAAAGTGTTATCAAATGTTTAATAAACTGTTACATTCAGAATTATAATATAATTGTCCCGTAGCATGAGCTATACTCTTTCGCCCCTTCAGGCCCAACGGGGTATCATCATTAGGCTGGGCATCGCCCCAGCCCTGTGTTGTTTATGGTTAGGAATCCCAACGAGACGACTTAGAATTTTGACAATTTGCAAATAATCAAGGTCGTCCCCTTGGGACTCATCGGCGAAACGTTACAACAGCGAGGGACGATGTCCCCCGCTTTTGATGATACCCCTTTGGGGTAGTGCATGCTAAAAAGAGAAAATAGATAATTCATATTTAGGTTATTGATTCTTTTATAAAAATGATTGATGATCGTAACCAAAAACCAAATACCCCAACGGGGTATCATCATTAGGCTGGGGCATCGCCCCAGCCCTGTGTTGTTTATGTTTAGGAGTCCCAACGGGACGACCTAAAGTTTAGACATTTTGCAAATAAACAAGGTCGTCCCCTTAGGATTCCTCGGCGAAACAGTACAACAGCGAGGGATGATGTCTCACGCTTTTGATGATACCCTTTTGGGGTAGTGCATGCTAAAAAGAGAAAATAGATAATTCATATTTAGCTTATTGATTCTTTTATAAAAATGATTGATGATCGTAACCAAAAAACTAAATACCCCAACGGGGTTACATCACTAGGCTGGGGCATCGCCCCAGCCCTGTGTTGTTTATGTTTAGGAGTCCCAACGGGACGACCTAAAGTTTAGACATTTTGCAAATAATCAAGGTCGTCCCCTTGGGACTCCTTGGCGAAACGGTACAGTAGCGAGGGACGATGTCCCCCGCTGTTGATGATACCCCTTTGGGGTATTGTAGGTTGATATAGTTAATAGCTAATTCATATTTAGCTTGTTGATTCTTTTTCTTTTATAAAATGTATAAAAGCCCTGAAAGGGCGCCAGACTATAGCCAAGGGTACAACCCTTGGTAAAACAACTATTTATAACATAAGCCCTGAAAGGGCGTAAGCAAAAACACCATGAGTCAAAAAAAAATACTTATGTACCTGCGGCACACTGATGTATAACGGGGTGACGGTAGACACTAGGTTGACTTATTAAGCCGTTATTTGTTGTATTTCTTGATATCCAAAACTAAGTTCAGGATGTTTGCCCTCATACCCCCGATACAAATTCTCAAATCTTTTGATATCTTCTTCCGAATCATCACTTAAATGAAATAGTGGCAATATTCGTAAAGTTTTATGCTCGAAATCAAAAACAATAGGTAGAACTGGAATGTCAGCTCTTTTGGCGATGTAGTAAAATCCAGACTTAAACTTTTCTACTTTTTTCCTTGTGCCTTCAGGAGTGATGCATATATACAGGGAATCATACTCACTATACGTTTTGGCTACTGATTGGACAAAGTTTGTTGCCTTGTCACGTTGCACAGGGATGCCGCCCATCCATTTCACAATAGGTCCTATAATTGGATGGTTACCAATTTCCGATTTGATGATAAAATTAATCTGGACACCGTACCAATTGCGAAATAAGATTCCAATGGGAAAATCATAAAACGACGTATGAGGAGCTACTGTGATCAGAAACTTTTTAATGTTGTATGGATATTCACCTTCAACTTTCCAGCCCCAAACTTTGGTAAACAGAAATTTTGCTATTGCTTTTTTCATATCCTGCTTAAATAATGCTAAATAAACATGTAATTTGAAAATATACAAATCAAATTAAACTTGATCTTATTAATACAGTCTAATAGTTAAACACCCAAGGGTAAAAGTGAAAAATCAAAGTGACAAGGAAATACTTGATCTTTTGACAAGCAAAGGTGGAAAGGATAAAGGGTGTCGGCTATTACTAAAAACTTATGGCACAGTGATTTATAACCAAGTGTTAAGGCGGGTCAAACACAAACAAGATGCAGATGATGTCATGCAAAATGTGCTTATCAAAGTTTTGAAAGGTGTGTCATCATTTGAAGGCAAATCGTCTTTATACTCATGGTTGTATAGAATAGCTCATAACGAAACAATTAATCACTATAAGAAACAGAAAAACTATTATCAAAAAAATAGTTCATTGGAACTGAATGAATTATCGATTCCATCAGCCGATACTGCTCCTGATTCTACATTTATTCTTAAAGTGTTGAATGAATCTGTTGAAAAGCTGCCAGAAAAACAACGAATCGTTTTTGAACTAAGGTATTTTAATGGTAAGAGCTATAAAGAAATTTCTAAATTATTGAAAACTTCAGAAGGTGCTTTGAAAGCATCCTATCATCACGCAGTAAAAAAGATCGAACATCAACTATCACAATTAACAAGCTACAGCCATGAATAAGGAAGAAGAAATCACAAACGAATTGAAAGAGATTGCACCTATGCTTGCTTCATTACGGGACGACATGAAGGTGCATGAAATAGATGATGCATATATAGAGGAGTTGATTTCAAAAAACAAACAAGGCGAAGTTCAGATGTCAAAGAATAGCGACAATCAAGTGAAATGGCTAATGGGCATTGCGGCAAGTCTGTTGCTGATCGTTGGTGCTTTTTCAATAGTGAATAAACCAAAGACAAATCAATTGAATAATACTTATGTAGAAGCTTATGTAGACGATAATCTTGATGAATTTGAAGACTATATTATTGACGAATTGGAGGAGGAAGATTTAGTTACAGAGTCCACAGTACCAAAAGAACTCATCATCACATACTTTGAAGAAAGTCTGGATGAGCTAGACATTGAATTTTTTTACGAATAAAATTTGCGCGCAATGATAAAATATACAATCCTCTGGTTATTATGTATTCCAACTGTCATGTTGGCTCAACATGGAAGAGGTGATAAAACAGAAAATCGAGAACAGATAGAAGCTTTACATGTCGAGCATATAACGTCAGAGTTGAATCTTACTAAAGATGAGTCAACTGTTTTCTGGCCAATTTACAATGAATACAAGCAACAGAAGGGTGCTTTAGGAGATCGTCAGTCCTTTCGGGAAAAGATTGCGAATAGTTCTCATACTATGACTGAAGAAGAAAGTGCTGCTATGATCGAAAAAGTCATGGAATACGAGGAAAATAAAATAACGCTTAAAAAAGAATTGTATGAAACGTTATCGAAAGAATTTTCTTCACAACGTCTTTTGTTGTTATTGAAAGCAGAGCATACATTTAAGAAGAAAATGTGGGACAAGCTTAAACGAAGAAAAACGTAATTGCGGAAGAGAAGCACGACGAATGAGAATAAATAAGTTGTTCCCGTTCGCTTTATTGAAAATTAATTTCAAGCATCATTTCTTCTATTTTCCACACTCGGCAACACTAAATTGATGTATTTGAGAAAATATCAAAGAAAATATTGATTTAGAGATTATGAAATCAGCCTATATGTTTCTCTGTGACAGTTAATTCATTAGAGAAGTCAAGAAAATAAATGTGTTAATTATTAATTATATATTCAACTGATTGTCAACGCTTTAAAATAAATGATGATTATATTTAATGCCTTTCAAATTGTGGAAAAAAAATAATTTGACTGTGGATTATTAGATCAATTATTACATATATTAGCCTCTGAAAATTGTAATCCCCTGGAAGTAATTTATCAATGGCGAATCGAACGAAACTAAAAACTAATCTACAGAACCTCCTTGTCGAATTTGAAACCATGAAACTGCAGGGAAACGTAGTCTTCTTAGAAGAGAAATCTTACCACGACCTTATCGACCTTTATAAATCAGAATCTCAAATAAAAAAAGCTATAGAAGTTGTTGACTTTGCTTTGGTGCAATATCAATTTAGGTATGACTTCTATTTTTTGAAGGCAAAACTTTTATTTGATCAGCAAGATTACAACGGTAGTTTAAGCCTCATACAACAAGCAGAAAAAATCTCTCCTTATGAATTTGAGATTCAACTGTTCAAAATTCAAATATTCCTTCACCTAGGAAAAATTTCTAAAGCCCAAGAACACATTAAAGAGATAGAACAAACTTGCTCTAAAAGTGATCTTCCAGAAGTGTATTTGACAGAAGCAAGCATCTTTGAAAAAATGAGCGACTTTGATACAATGTTTCAATCTCTGAAGAAAACCTTGTTACTAGATCCGACTCATGAAGATGCTCTACGCCAAATTTGGGAAAGTGTAGAACTCTCCAAGAACTTTGAAGAAAGTATATTCCTCCACAAACACATCATTGATCAAACTCCTTACAATAGCTTGGCCTGGTATAATCTTGGACACGCATATTCCTGTGTCGGTGAATACGAATTTGCTATAGATGCATTTGAATATTCATTTATCACAGACCCAATGTTTGAAGATGGTTATTTGGATTGCGCAGAACTCTGTTTTCAATTGAAAAACTATGAGAAGGCGCTTAGCATTTATGAGGAAGCAGATGAACGATTTGGATTTGACTCTGACATTATTCTCAATATAGCACACTGTCAATACAACCTAGGTTACTTTGATGATGCGGAAATTTGCCTTAAAAAAGCATTGAAGCTTGACCCATATTATGATGAAGCTTATTATCTATTGGCTAACTGTTATTTACAAGAAGAAAAATTTGCAGAAGCCATCAAAGCACTTAACAAGGCTATTTATTTAGATGACACGCGAGAAGAATATTATCATACGCTTGCCAGATGCTATGTCAGTATTAGTGAATTCCGAAAAGCAAAAAAATTCTATCACAATGCAGCGATCAAAGGATCAGAGCAAAGCTTGTATTGGGAAGAATACGCTTCATTTTTAATAAAATTAAACTTATTTGAAGAAGCATATTTAATCATAGACGAAGCAGAGCAGCATACTTACAGCGACAAACTACAATACTGTAAAGCTGCTGCACTATATAAATTAGGTAAAAAGAAAACCTCTCTTGTTATTTTAGAAGAGGCGATTACCGAAAATCCTGATAACGTACGATTTTTTCATGATTTAATTCCTGAGATACATCATGATTTAGAAATACAAGCCGCAATTAGGTATTTCCTCGGATAATCAATTCCATAAACTCAATTAAACAAATTAGAGCTGTCTCCCAAAGGCGGCTCTTTTTTTGTATCAACAAATTCTTGTGCCATTTTTCATGGGTCTCTTTTTTAAGTGTAAAGAGTTTTAACGTAAAGAGTCCAACCGTTACTTTCTGTTAAGAAAAATATGTTTTGATCTTTTGAGTCACTGATTTACCAACGACATCTATCAATTCATTCTCCGATGTTTCTTTTATCTTCTTGACCGAGCCAAAAGCTTTTAATAGTTTTTCTACTGTTTTAGCCCCTATACCTGGGATGTCTAACAATTCACTTCTGGTGAAATTTTTTGACCGTTGATCTCTGTGAAAATTGATCGCAAATCGGTGTGCTTCATTCCTGGCATGTTGGATTAGCTTAAGTGATTCTGATTTTTTATTGATGTAAATAGGAATCGGATCGGTAGGAAAATATATTTCTTCTAACCTTTTTGCAATACCAATTAGTGTTACTTTATTCTCAATGCCAAGATCCCGGAAAATACGGTGTGCAGAACTTAGTTGCCCTTTACCTCCGTCAATGATGACCAGGTCAGGCAATGGTTCTTCATCAGTTAGTAGTCTTTTATATCTCCGGCTCACGACCTCTTCCATAGACGCAAAATCATCTGGACCTACAACAGTCTTGATGTTATACTTACGGTAATCTTTCTTTGATGGTTTGGCGTTTTTAAAGACAACACAGCTTGCTACTGGATGCGTCCCTTGGATATTAGAGTTATCAAAGCACTCAATGTGAAATGGCAATTTTTCCATTTGCAAATCTGATTGAAGAGTCTTTAAAATACGCTCTGCTGATGTCTGCTTGTTTTTCTTATTGAGAATTTCTCTTTTTTTCTGTAGCGCAAAATAAGTTAGGTTCTTTTGTGCCAACTCTAACAATTTCTTCTTTTCACCTCGTTGAGGGATTGTCTGGACAACTGTCTCGTCCAACAAATCCACCCTAAATGGACTCACAATTTCAGGAGCTATACTGTTGAATTTATCCCTTAAAAACTGAACACCAAATGACATGAGGTCTTTCTGATTATCATTCAGGTTTTTCTTTAATTCAACTGTATCTGAATTGATTAAGGCTCCATTGATGATTTTCAAATAATTGATGTAGGCATAATCCTCCTGATTTAAAATAGAAAAAACATCTAAATCTTTTACGGTATGGCTAACAACACTTGACTTTGAATGATACTCCTCTAGGTAACTGAGACGCTCTTTTGTCATTTGAGCTGCTTCAAATTGTAAAGCCTCCACTTGAGCTGCCATTTGCTCTTTTAGATAATCTTTGACTGGTTTCACCTGTCCTTTGAGAATATTTTTCAACTGATCTATCTTAGAATTGTACGACTCTTCTGTCTCTCTACCTTCACAAGGACCTTTACAATTTTTAATGTGGTATTCGAGACACACTTTAAATTTTCCTGCTGCTATATTCGATTCAGATAGATTAAAGCTACACGTTCGCAATTGGAAGAGTTTTCTGACAACCTCCATCAACTGTTTGGCTTTAAATTTAGACGTGTACGGACCAAAATAAATGGAGCCATCTCGAATCACTTTCCTCGTGAAAAATACGCGTGGAAATCGCTCTTTCTTAACGCAGATGTAGGTGTATGACTTCCCATCTTTCAAATTTACATTGTATCTAGGCTGAAGACGCTTAATCAGTGTATTCTCCAACAACAACGCGTCATGTTCTGTATCTACAACGATGTATTCGAAATGATCCGCATTCTTGACCATTGTCCTCGTTTTGAATGCTTGATGTTTTTTCGCGCCAAAGTAAGAAGACAAGCGCTTCTTTAGATTTTTTGCTTTGCCTACATAGATAATGGTATCAGATTTATCAATAAACTTATACACCCCAGGTTGGTGAGGAATTTTTGGTGCTAGTTTTTGATAATCTTCAGTTACCATTGGTCACAAAGTTAACATTAGTACTTAGGGGTTAAAACACCTCGTGGATAAAAAAGTAGGCTCCTAAGCTCTACTTAAAGCTCTATCGCTTCTCACACATATGACCTTAGTATTTTGTCATACAAGAATGTAAATATGGGTATCCCACACTGTATTGACAATGGCTCTAAACTTGCAGGAACAAGCTGCATATGCTGGTCTGAAGGTAACCACCTAGTCATCAAATGCTCCCTTTCAGGTATAAGGCATTTATCCAATGAGTATAAATCATTTGGTCAAAACAAAAAAAGTGTGAATATCGTGTAAGTGAACTTAGAGAGCAGCCATATCTCTTATGAGAATCTTATTTGGCTTTCTTGGACTAAAATGTATGACGTTTGTTCGTTTTAACTCGCTCAAAACTCTTGCAACAGTCTGTCTTGAGGTATCAGTAAGGGAAGCGATTTCTTTATGCGACATGCCATGATTGATCAGACATTCGTCCATACCAATTTTTATGCCTCGTCTTTCACCAGTTGTTTTGATGAAATACATGATTCTTTCTTTGGCACTCTTGAATACAAAATTCTTAAGTCTTTCTTCGAGCTCAAATAATCGAGCAACAATAATATCCAGAATGAAATTTGCAAATTCTTGATTCTCTTCAGCCATTTTGCGGAAGTGATCTGCTGGTATTTGATAGTATTCGATAGGACTTAATGCTTCAGCAAATTCCTTTCTTGTTGTATTGCTAGCGAATATGTTTTCACCGAAAAATGAATCTTTATGCACGATGTTTTTAATAAGCAACTTATCTTCTCCAATACGGCTACCAGTCTTTACAGACCCACTGACCAATAGATAAACTTCATTCTTGGCATCTCCTTCATTAAAGATAATTTCTCCTTTCTCTAAGGTTTTAAGAATAGAAACTCTGGAAAGAGACTCCATCTGCGAATCACTTAGATGATTAAGATTTTTTAATGCGCGAAATTCAGTTTTTGTGTCTACTAGCATACAGTTTTAAATTGAGTCTTTTATTTTATAAGACAATTGAATAATTAAAATCCCCTAAAAAGTCTTACCAGAATTGTTTAAAAGATAAATTTCCGACTTAAAAAGTGGAATAAACTCAGGGTAAACCTTAGTTTTTTGTTGTTTTTAGAAGAAATGTGATGGGATTACGTGTAAATTAGGTCTTTTTGAATAAAATTCTTACATTTAGGGACAACTTATAAGAAGTATTAACACCCTTAGTATTTTATAAGTCCTCTTCTTAAGTGAAGAGGGCTTATTTTTTTGTAGTAAACTGAGCGAAAAAGAACACAGTTTATATTTAGTTCTTCGCCTTGATTGAGTTTATTTTGTAGCAATGATCACAATCATCGAGCTTCTCAACATCAACTTCAAACTCTTGTTTAAGTATTTCTAGGGCTTTTGTAACGTTCTCTCCTGGACCAGTTGTGACATAGGCTGCAGGAATTTCAAAACTCGCATTTAGAACATCTTTTTCTATATCCTTAAGTTTGAATTTTACAAAATCACCATAAAATGTGCTCCAACTATTGTGTAAAGACTTAAGGTCGTATTTACTCATATCTGGCTTCTCTACGACATGAGCTGGCTCTTCTGGCTTTTCAACGACAGGAGCTGGCTCTTCTGGCTTTTCAATGACAGGAGCTGGCTCTTCTGGAATCTTTACTTCAATGTCTTTTTTTGTATTGACCATTTCTTTACCATCAAATGTAAATTCTTGGCCCTGACTTACAATGGTACTGATAGATTCATCAGCAATAGAATAGAACTTCACTTCGCCTGTTAATGTTTTTAGCGTATTGTTAAAACCATCTTTAATCAATCTAAAGCTTGTACCTAGGACAGAAATTCCAGCATTGTTAGTCAACACTTTGAAAGGCTTTTCAGGATTTTCAGCTACATCAAATACAGCAGATCCTGAACTGAAATTGATGAGTCTATCTGAAGCTTCTTCGAATGAATCTGGAAGTTTGATGATTGTTTCTGCTATTGCTGTAATGGTCGAACCATCCTCAAACGTAAACATTTCGTCAGCCCTCATCCTCTTGTAATCAGCTTTTACTGGTGAAATTGCAGCAATCTCTTCCTTTGCTTGTGTTTGTTCTTGTACTTCATCATGCTCTTGTTCCTGCTCTTCAACAACTGGGGGAGGTGTCAGTTCTTTAGGCGTTTCTAACTGTTTTATCAAATTTGGCGTCTCTTGGACAATCGTAGGTTCTTCTTTTTGTACGTTTAGAAAAGCTATAGTAGATATGATTAAAATAAGCAACCCAGCTGCAAGTGCTGCAAAATAACGAGGTAACCTCACAAGCTTTGCAGGAAAACTTTTTGAAGAATCTTGTGTTTGTGTATTAGATTCAATTTGCTTAGTAACATCTACTCTATCAAGGAAATGTGCCCATTCGTTTTCAACATCGAACTCCTTAAATTGCTTTAAGTTATTTAGCTCGTTATTTAATTTGTGTTCATTCATTTTCTTATGGAAAATCCTTAAAAAGCATTTTCAATGAAAACCTTCAATAAGGGGTTAAGACGGGTACGATTTCATATACATGACAGTTCAAATGAAGCCAACCCACAGTTTTTAATTAATAAATACATCACTTTTTGTTAATATTTCTTTCACATTTTCTGTCGCCCTTTTGACATTATCCTCTACTGATCGGACAGAAATGTCTAAATGTGCGGCGATTTCTTTGTGTGTAAGACCTTCTATTTTATTCAATCTGAATATTTCTCTATTCTTAGGTTTCAGCGTATCCATAGCCCGTATTATCTCTTGACGGATCATCATAGAATCCAAGACTTCTGGGTCTTCATCGTATTCGGAGGCACCGTGTTTGAGATCATCAACCATTGTACGACTTCGCTTGGAAGCTCTAATGAAATCAATCATTCCATTTCTAGTCGCTTGATAAAGATAGGATTTTAGGGAAGTGTCGATGTCAAGTCTGTCTTTAACCTCCCATATTTTCATGAAAGTGTTCTGCACTATCTCCCTGGAATCTTCCCAATTGCCAATGTTGCTGTTGACAAAATTCACCAGTGGATTGAAGTACTCTTTGAATACTTGTTCGAACGTTAAATCTGAAGTAAAGACTTTAGCCATTAGGCATGCAATAAACTGACATTCACTTTACCAAAAGGTACAAAAAATGCGAAGATAATGGTTTTTATACTAAACTGCCGTGCTTATACGGAATACCTATTTATGTGATGTTTGTTGATGATAATGCTTGTGATCACTGACAAGATCACATAAGATGTAAAAAATAAAACGCCAGGCCCAAGTTTGGTATAATTGAGTGTTTCAACAGCATATCCGGTTTGATTATTGGCTATGCCGCCAAGCTGCGAAGTTACTAGACCATAAAAGCCTATGTATGCCATAAATAGAGCAATCACAAAGACATCGGCCATACTCCATTTGCCTAAATAAAAGAGGATGTTCTGAACCAATGTATTGTCTTTGGCTCTGTCCCAAAACACATATAATACAGAAAGCAACAACTTCAAAAATGGAAAGGCAACACTAAATAGGAATATCAATATCGCCACTATCTTCAAATCAATGCCAGCACCATCCCATAAGGTTTTAGTCACGCCAAGGATAGACTTACTTTCAAAGTAGAGCACTTGCTCATCAAAGGCGATTTCTTCACCCACCAAATTTATGCTGAATCCATTCAAACGAGCATCTAGATCAATGGTAGGAAGTGTGACTCCCAAGACCAGCAGAACAACGCATATCCCAGTAAAGACCAATACTACTCCTGAATAATCCACTACTTTACATAAGACAGATACCAACAAGAGTGCAAGAAGCAGACAACCGATGATGTATTTGATGAGTTGAGCACTTCTCCCATCAATGGATGCAATTTTATCTATAATCGATGTTCTCGTCTCTTCTATGTTGTCAAAACCATATTTTTCATAGATGACAGTACGTCTCTCTACGTAGCTCTCTTCTTCGTCCACCAAAACAAGACTCATCAATTCATCCTGCATGATTTTGCGCAGTTGGGGCTCGCTTTTCCTGACTTCATTTGAAATCTGTTTGGTTATTGCAGGCACTTGCTTGGACAGATCCATTGTTTTCATGGCTTCTTTGGCCTGTTCTTTAATGGTATCTACAAATAATTTTGGAATTTTACTATTCGCAATAAAACCATCGGCGATTTCATCAACTAATTTTCCTGATAGTAGATATTCGTCAAACATCTGTTCAATAAATACACTTATCTGAGCATCAAGTCCATCATAGGCTTTTGGACTTATTTTAAACTCACTAATGCGTTTTGTGAAAATATCCAATGCTTTCTCCTTCCACAATTGCAGGTTGAATAGGCCGTAATTGACCCGATTGATTTCAGCATAATCGTACTGCAGGCGATTCTTCTCCTTAGAATCTTGGTACAATTCAGCTCCAAAATAGCTAGCAGCTGCTAAGGCAATAACAGAACATATGATTATCAAAATCCTCATATACTAAAGGTAAGTCTTTTGTCCAATACGATTAAATGATCTTATATGTTACACCCAGCGCACTTTAGTGTGACCCATTTACTACAGCCCACTTTATCAATATATGCGTTGTAAAGCCTCGTAATAGCACCAGTCTTAGCTGAATAAGCCTAATGGAGTCAAAATTCTCTGCGTAGATACCAGAATTAATTCATAATCCTTTTTCTCCTGTTTTCTTTTGGAAGATAATCTTTTACATCTGCAAGACTTCCTCAACATCAGATTCCAACTTATCTTCTCTTGTAAAAAATGAGATGGTGATAAATAAGAATAACGCAACCAACATAGATAGTGCACCTACATCAATACCATATGGAATAGATATCTTTCCAATTTTGACAATAAAATTCATCAATAAACTCACGACGATGGACACATTTGCTGCTATTGCTGTTCCTCTTCGCCAATTAAATCCTAAAGTAACCACCGGCACAATTGCCGCAGCAAACGTTCCCCAACCAAATGCTCCAAGCAATGCAACCAAGTCTCCATTATTAGAAGCCCATACGGCAAAAAATGCTGCAATAATCGTTATGATTACAGTGGTTATCCTCGCCCATTGCAATTCATTTTTTATCGTTTTACCAATTGCTTTTGGGATATCGTGCATCACAGCTGCCGTACCTATATTCAAGAAAGCATCAGCCGTTGACATAATGGCCGCAAACAATCCAGCGAACACAATTCCTGCCAAAACAGGGTGAGCATAGTGTTGTAAAAACTGAGACGCCGCTTCATCAGCTCCTGCCAGTTCAGGGTGTCGACCACTGACAACGAGGGCTCTCATGACCAAACCAATACCAATCCAAAGCAATCCAGAGAACAAATAACCTAGAATTGAAATCGGCAAAATATGCTTAACATCACTCACCTTCTTATTCATCATTAATTTAGTGATCACATGGGGTTGTCCAGAACCTCCTAGGCCAAACATCAACACCCAAGACATACACCCTATCATACCAAGGGTCCCCCATGGACCAATTGCAGCAGGGTCATCACTTTGGATTACCTGATTCATTTCTGTAATACCGCCATCAAACGTATACATGACAGTAAAAAAGATCAGAATCGCTGCAACAATCATGACACCACCCTGGATAAGATCTGTGTACACAGAGGCGATGATGCCTCCAGTCACACTATAAAAAACAAGAATAGAACAAGAGAATATCATACTTGTCCCAAGGGTCAACTCTGCAAATAGTTCTGTTTCATTGAGTATGTCTTTCAGGACGACAGACATCGCAAGGATCTGTGTAGCTAAGTATCCAAACACACCCAAAATAATAGCGATAGCTATTAGGACTCTTGTGTAGTTATTATTATATCTAAGAAAAACGACATCTGGCAAGGATTTGGAATCTCCTAATTCTGATAGCAAACGCAATTTCTTTCCATGTAAAAAATTGGTGACGCTAAATCCTAATACAGCGATGACAACCATCCATATGGAACTCATCCCCATGCGATAGACAAGTCCTGGTCCTCCTACAAACCCAAAGCCACTCAGTGTTGTTGAGAACACAGCAAATGCGGTGACGATTACTCCTAGATTTCGACCAGCCATAAAAAAATCATGACTCGATTTTGTTCGTCGCAATGCCCAAATGCCAACTGCAATACACAGAACCATGTACAATCCTACAGAGGTCAGAATAATGGGATTTCGTAATTCTTCCATGCTATTTGTTTTGTCTCTTTTTTCGTTCTGCTACCAAATCATAAAATCGCTCTTCGTCTTCAAGAGGTAAAATCCAGTCTCGGAATTTAAAGACATAGATGCACACAAATAGCACAGGCGCTGACCACATGCCAAAAATCATCCAGGCAGTGGGCATTGGCCATCCGTTAAAAAAATGAGTGTGGTTGGTCTTAATGTAATGAGTATCGGATAAAAACGTCAATGTGTAAACGATCATATAAACCAATGATGAAAGCAGTAACCAGGGTCGGATGGCTCCTAAACTGTTTTTACGAATGGCTCCTAAAATTAGAAAGACACAAAGCGTTAATACCGTACACAATCCAAAGAGATACCCCAAAATATGGGTGTTTGATTTTGTACTTAAACTATCTCCCCCAGAAAGCATGGTGTCAAATCTGGGGTGTGGTTGACCAGTGACATTAGCCGGTGTACTTGTGAAAAATAAAAAAAGTATAATCAAAAGGAATACACAAATCAAGGCGTATAGATAGTGGATCGTTTTCATGTTTGGTGAAAATAAGAAACCAATAGAGTATTAGAAATTTTAATGTAAGAAAAGTCTACTCTTGAAAAATAAAACCTGCGGTTACATAAAAGGATCTTCCGTCAGATGGGATAATGCCTGGGCCTGGATAACCAGTCGCTCTTTGTGTATAGTACTGTGTGTTTAGGGCATTATTGATCCCTGCTTCTAAGGTAAATCTATTCCATGAGTAGCTAAAATTAAGATCCAAAATTTGATATGCAGGTATTTCACCGATGAGACCACTCCTAAAATCTCCGTCACCTGCTGCAGCACTATTCTGAGCATCTGTGTACTGCTGGGATACATAAGAGTGCTGTAGTGCCAAATTGAAGTCTTTGTAGTTTACCGAGACACCAGATTTTATATTAGCAATTGGTATAAATTCAACTCCATTACCTACAATGTTATTGGCGTCTGCATTTAAATAACGGGAGTATGTAAATGCTGTATTTAAAAATGATTTTACTTCTAATACTTTTTCGCCTTTTTTGACAATTCGAATAGGTACATAGTTGAGCAAAGATTCAGTTCCTACTATAAGGGCATCTCCAATATTTGTTCGTACCCTATTTGCTCGGTCATCAAGAATAATCCCTATCCGATCATTATACAAGATTGAATACACATTAAAATCATATGAAAATGTTGACTTGTGCCTTCCTGAAATTCCTGTATTAAGGGACACACCATTTTCATCGGTTATATCTGGATCAACTATAAAACTAGGACTCACCACTCGTATGTCGCTAAATGTAACCGATCTATAGTTTTGAGTAATATTAAATGAATATTTGCTGTTTTCTGATAATTTATAATCAACTCCGACACCTAATAGCACAAAGCTTCGAATGAAATTCTCATCATCATTAAAGACATTATTCGCTATTGCATTACCTGCCAAATCAAATACCACTTCTTGAAATGAGCCTTCACTATTTGTTTCTATATATTCAAATCTCAGACCTGGGGTAATGGAAAGTTTTTTATTTATAAAGAATATATTTTCTAAAAAAGCTGCATAGTTCAAATTGGGAAAAACAAAATCAGATTGATTGGCGTAGTCTGGAAATTCTGCTGTACGCAAACTAAAATCTGCATCAGTGCCTGTAGATCCAGGTCCTTGTAATTCCGTATTATTTGAATTGTAGTATTTGGCACCAACAACGTAGGTAGCTGGCACATTTTTTATTTTATAATTATTAAGGAATTTAATCTCCGCTCCTATATTTCTAAATGTGCCATCTATTAGATCTCTTGGATTTATAAAATTGCCCCCACTGTCTTGTTCGTCAAGTGAAGTAATTGGGTTTGCATTTAGCACACTTGGGTCACCTCTAAATCCAACTGAGCGCCTACTTGCATCAAGACCAAATAGGCTTACTTCCAGCTTTCTGGTATCTGTAAAATTATGTTGCAATTTCGCACTGTATAATTTCCAGTTGACATCAAACCAATTTCTGTCCCTTGTGCTCATTCTTGGATCAGATGCAAATTGTGAATCAGTCAATCCTCCCGCTTGTTTTGCCAAATAATCAAAGAAAGTAAATTCCAAATTCAATTGCGTTTTCTCAGAAAAAGAATAACGTGTAGCAACGAATATATTGTTTGAATCAAATTTACTATCATCTCTATAACCTTCACCTCTTTTATAATTGTGGAATGCATCTACAGACCATTTACCAGCATGATAACTAACAGAATTGTAACTATTGAAAAAATTAAATGAGCCGTAGGTTTGTTTGCTACGGATGTCCCACTTTCTAAAAGCAGGTATTTTTCTAATCTTAAAATCAATTAAGCCACCAAATTGAGTTCCATATTGCAAAGAACTGGCACCTCTTAAAATTCTTATCTCTTCTAAAGCTTCAGCAGGAGGCGTATAATAATTCTCAGGATAACCTAAGACATCCGCGCTAATATCATAGCCATTCTGACGCGTATTAAAGTTGGATGTTCGGTTGGGATCTAGACCACGTCCTCCTATATTTAATTGCAAGCCACCATTCGAACTTTCATATATATTTAATCCGCTTATTTGGGCATAGACTTGTCTGCTTAAATTGGCCGCCTTATTCGCATTCAATAAATCCAATAGAACAACCTCGGTTTTTTTTCCAGCATAGATGGTCGTCCCTTCAACATCCTTTAATTTTCTTGTTGCAAATACTTCCTGTCGTTTTCTGACAAATTCAACTTCAGACAATTCAACAGATAATTTATCCAATGAAATAATGTAATGCTCTTGTATAGATTGAATATTGTATTCAAAAATCTCATACCCTTCTTTGAAGATGATGAATTGTGTCGCATCTTCTTTATTGAGATCGAAATAAAATTCTCCTTTGTCATCTGTCAGTGCACGTGCTCCTGAACTCAACTCTATAAGCTCGGCTTCAGCCAAGCCTTCTTGTGAAACATTATCTAAAACAGTCCCACTTATCTGTGCTGATGCATAGCAAGACACCAACACAAATAGCGCTATATTCAGAGACCTAATCATTGCGTAAAGGTAGAATGAATGATTTAGCTTTAAAACTATTTTTCACAGTTAAAAGATCAACTGTTGGGTCTATGAATGGCTGACTAAGTCTACCATTTAGTGATGCATAAGATTCTACAAATATTTGCACATTTTGATGGCCTTGACTTTTAAAGTGATCACCCAAATAATGTGCATATTCTACAATGAAATCAGGCTGTGTCGACATCTGCTTTTGTTGGAAGGCAGTCAAGAAATCTTCATTCTGAACATAAAACTGTTTACCACTCACACGATCAACTACTTTAAAATTAGCATAGCCTGTCTTCTCCATTAACATGACTCGCCAAGAAAAGCGATATCCTTGTTCCGTCCAAAATAAATTGCCAGCATACAAATGACTTCTGAGTGGAACCAATAGTTGAGTAAGAAAAAACAGCGGAAGTATGAGTAATGCTGCACGACTGAAAAAAGTACTGGCGGTTAATTTCATACCATTACAAAATGCCTCATATGGAATTCTAAATACTTTCGATATTCCTTTCAATAGTCTGGTATGAAATGAATTACTAAAAAATAATAAGCTTGCAACTATCATGAGGTATGGAAACATGCCTATAGGAAACATCGCTTTGGTCAAAAAATGAAATAATAAAACAACAATAAAAGCAATTACTCTAGTACGAGACCACAATAATAAAAACACAATAAACAAATCGTAAACCGCTCCACCCCAACTAAATAAATAATGCAACCATCGTTCATCCATAAACTGACCGATAATAGGCATATCTATTTTATCTCTCAGCCAAATACCAAGAGGAAGTGCTTTGTACATCCAATCACCATTCAACTTAGCTAAGCCAGCAGAGATATACACGATGGAAATCATCAGGCGTAAAGCATCAATATTCCATTTAGGAATAAATTCTACACGAATGCTTTTATTCAAAAATGAATCAACCGAAAAATGACGATGTGCGGGAAGCCACATTAAAATAAATGCCATTAATGATACAAAGTAATAGTGATTCAGATAAGTTGTCTTATCCATTAATTCTATATAGGTAAAGCTCAAAAAGAAAACTAAAATGGATATTCTGTATTTAAATCCAATGGCAAAGAAAAGAGCGGACAGTCCACAAATAAAAAACAACGCATACGTCCAATTTCCTGGAACTTGTACCCACTCAAATCCATAATAGTGGAAATGAAAATTTGGCAACAAGTATAATTTTTCTATCCAGCCATAATACCAGAAACGAATCATACTAACGACCAATAGTAATCCAAATAAAACACGAAAGACAGCTAGAGGCGCTGCTTTTGTCTGCTTATGTAAATATGTTTGAATGGAGATGGACATCAATCACCATCAGCATCTACAAAATCTACTTGAATGTTTAACGCTTGAAGCATATCGACTTTTAGTAAAACCACTGCATCTTGGAGTTCATAGTATAACGCTTCCATAGCAGGATTATCTTCAAGGATTTGTTCTTGAAAATTATTATTTACGCCTACAAGTTGTGATTCTGCACTTTGCCATTGTTCATTTATGGCTGCTGCCAAATCGACTTCTGTATCAGCAGTCATATGGATGTGTTCTAAATATTGCCTAAGACTTATGCCTTGTCGGCCTGTACGGAATGAAATCCCATTAAAGAAATCTTGTACCGCTGAAAAGCCTCCTTGAAACAATTGCTTGGAAAAATTCATGGAGTAGAAGCCCTCTACGCGACTGGGTTCTGTATTAGTTGAAAATTTGCCAGCAGGTATGCCCACTTTAGCTGCTCTCAAAAATCGCTCATAGTAGAATAAAAAATCATTCACCAATTTATCTGTAGAAGCTGTTGCAGAAGAGCCATCATTAGATACAAACTCATCTCTAAAACCATCATTCCAATCTGTTAATACTTCTGTATTTAAATCTCTGATTCTATTTACCAAGGCTTCTGTATAGACTCTACCATTTTCAGAAGTCAACAATTGGATGATCGTTTCATCAGTATCTTCTATTCCGTATAATAAGTAATCCAACGCAGGAAACCCTTGTGCTGCAAAATTAGAAGGTAAGACTAAGTTAAAATCCTGTGAATTTAAGTTGTTTTCAATCAGTTCTTCGTTAGCCGGATAAATGTTCATGAAATTGCGTAAGCCTATTTCTTCAGCTTTTCCTATCTCAAATATCGACACCTGCTGCCATGTTTGATATGAAGAGAGATAAGCATCTCGGAAATCATTTAAACTAGATTGCGATGGGTTCGCATAAAATGCATTCATCGATTCCAACAGTATATCCAGACCTTCAACATGGTCGCTGTACGCTGGGATAATTATATCATCAGCCCAAAATGCAAGCATCTCTCCTCTATTAAAACTATTATTTTCAGTTTCCGGAGGACCTTCCCCTTCCATATTGTCTCCCCCACAAGCAACTGCGAAGAAAAAAATAAGGCAAAGAAGAAAATGTAGTTTACTCATTATTAGGGTTTTGGACTAGCTTCCAGCTTGATTGACAGTAAATTCAAATTTTGATGCAATATCAGTTGACAGTTGATCCAATGTCGTTGCACCTATATCCCAAAATCCGTTTCCTTGAGTTAATTGTTGTATAAACCCATCTACTTCTGATTTAGCGAATAGTGCTTGGCCAGTATTCGAATCTTTTAAAAACCTCAAACTAAAGACAAAGCCATATCCTTCAGATAAGTCGTGAAAAGCTCCACCGAAATCACCGTTGGCCAATGCATTCTTACCTTGTTGCAAATAGAAAACAGCTCTTACTCCAACGACCTCGGAAACTCTGTCTGTAATGATTGCCGCTTGCTCATCTCTCAAGTCATAATCTTTTGCAACAATGGCTGCTCTTCCTAGTTTTAGTGCTTCGTATATGTCACTTGCGATACCAGTGAAATCATTGTCGCCTTCAACTCTACTTAAATACTTATTTAAAAAACCATCACCACCAAGTGTGTTTAATGGTTGTGCGAAGTCTGTTCCAGGAGCACCAAAAATATAGCCAAATGCTTCATCCCATTTGTGCTCCATATTTGTATATACTTGACCTTCTACAACAATGCCATTGTCGTTATTTTCAACATTCAATCCTTCGTCTAATACTGAAGGACTCAAGTAATTGTTCAGCATCTGATCTACCATCAAAGCGCCGATTAAGGACTTGGCTACTGCTTGGTTATATTCTAAACCACCGCCATTTACATATCTGGCTGACGAACCATCAGCAATTTGACCAGCCACTCCTTTAGCAGCTAATTCATTTTGATTGGGGAACACTTCTGTAACTTGAGCTAAAATAAGGCGCTCTATTTCAACTTTAATTTGTGATGACTCGGCATTGTTTGTGGAGAAGAAATCTCTTGATGCTGCTACTTTTGATTTTATACTTTTGGAAGAAGCATTGAGATCAGCATCTAGAAATGGATTCGCATCACCACCTGAAGCGGTCTGATTTGTATACATTTCTAATAATTGTTCTGGTGTGGATTCAAAATTTGACATGGCATTCACCATCTCTGTTGCCATACCAATTCTCTCCGTTTGTCCAGTAAAGGAAACAGTTGAAGCTCCATCTCTAGTGAAGTCATACGTTGTAGGATTCACTAATTCATTAACAGGATCGATAGGCTCTATGATTGTACCGTCATCAGAACATGAGGCAAAAACTGAGATAATAGTGAATAACAAGAGGAGTTGTTTTATATTTGCCATATCTCCTTATTTTTATTTAGATTAAATCTTAATAAGAACAAATGTAGGCAAATATTCTACTTCATACCAAGCTGCCAGCATGTTTTTTTGTGTTTGTTTAAAACTTTTCGAAGCATAGTATGCGAACGTTAATTTTAGTCGTAACCCCGAATAAAGACAGGTGATTCATCAATGCAGCAACATGACGCTTAGAAAATAGACAAACTCGCCAGCGACATTAGACTCTGTCCTTTTTAAGAGATAAATCATGATGGTACATTGTTACATATTGGAATTCTTTTTGTAGGACTGGTTTGGGTGATTTACCATTGTTGGATAAGTATAAATTAGACGTTCTTCATCAATTAGAGGTTTAATGTAAGTTCGACTAATCCAATTTTCATCTTTTTGTAAAATGACTGATAAATCTGTCAACTTTAGTGGAGCATCTTTACACAGCTCTTCTATTATCACCTTAATTTTCTCGGGGTCTCGTTCCCTAGTCTTCAGACTTAAAATTTTTTCTTTTAAATCGTCCGAAATTTGGTATTCTCTAAATTTTTTTTCTTCAGTGTTATCCTTTTTTGCTTCTGTGCTTAAATCAATAGGTTCTGTGGTTAAGTTGCCTACTTCTGTGTTTATTTTTAGAGCTTCTGTGTTTAAGTTGAATTGAGATATTTTCGGTGTTGGTATATAATATGTTGCTCTACCTTTCCCTTTTTGATCAAATAATCCGAATTCTCTTAGCTGTCTTAGATCATTACTAGATTTGAGTGTATCACTATCAGAAAGTTGCCTATAGGCATTATTGTCAATAGCACCTGTTTCTCTTATAAAAATTAGAGCTTGCTTTTGAGTGTCGTTGAGGTCAAATGATTCGAAGTTCGACAACCAATCTATATCAGATTTGCTTAGAAAGTGATGAAGCAATAATCTTGCCGTGAATTTGTTGCTGTCGCGATTAGAACTAAAGGTTGGTGGTGCTAACTGCGCTGATTGAAGTAACCTTTTCATAGCTCTTATACCTGATCCTTTTGTTTCAGCTAAATTAGTTTCATGAAATACAGCTGCAATAAAAGGGTTTCTTGTTTCAGACCCTGGTGTTCCAAGTAGTTCTTCAGACTTTAATGAAAAACCTGGATTCAAGATTTCCAAACGATTATCATATCTAATGACTTGAATAGGAGACGAAACTCTATAAGACCTATGCATTAAAGCATTCGTAATTACTTCCCTTAATACTTTTATCGGCATTCCAACTGCATCAGCCTGAATTGATTTTTCCAATCTAAAGCCTTTAGGGAGATCAGAATATATTGCGTCAATTATTCTAAAAATTAAAGTTATTAGCGGACCACGCATATCAATAGTTGTATATCTTTCATCCGGATCAGAAACCCAATCTACCCCGTTCACTCTGATATAATCGACTCTTTGCATTGGAAAAATTCTTCTCAAGGATTTAGATTTCCCAAACAAAATTAGTCCAGCAATAGTTAATCTATTAGTCCCATCCGTTGTATAGCATCCAAGTGCCTGCAATAATTCTGCGTCAGAGAAAGTAAGTTCCTCCGCAACAGGATTCACCTTGCTTCGTAAATCTCTATACCTTTTTAATGCAAGTTCATCTATGTCACCAAGATTGGTATTATCTAATGCTGAAGAATCAAATGTTTTTTCATTAGCATAAAACAGATGTAGATCATCTTCAGTACACCTATGATCAGTTGGGCCAATTCTCCTATATGCACCCTGAGGAAGACCTTCACTTTTAAAATATAATGGTTTCTGATCTAAGGGGAGTTCCAATATTTTAATCACTGCAACATTATAACCATTAATTTGCTCAATTGAAATATGTGGTCTAATCGAACGATTGAACATACTAGCTGAATTTGTCGCCAATTCAGATTGAATTTTATCAGCATCTATAATTGGATCGATCACGTATTGTGGAAATAATGATGATTCATCTTTTATTGCACCTAGTAATATATATCCTTCTTCTAATTCAGGTTCGTTCGCAAAGGCACAAATAGTTTCCATAACTGATTTAGAAACCCCAGTACCCGGTTTTGCTTCGATATTAGTTATTTCATCAGTCTGATTCAATTTTTCAAATATTTCCTTTGCAGTCACAATGCTAATTTTCAACAAAAATAGGTATTATAATATCATTACATGACAGGGTAGTATTTTCTGACATGTAACTATAGTACATACAGACACCAACTTCCTATTAAAATCTTATCTTAGTTAATCCCGGCAATAAATACCTAACTATGACGCAATCCTACCTTATTACCTTTAAAAACACCTTCCAGTTTCAAACACTTTTACTCATTTGTGTATTGATACTCACAGTTGGTTGTAAGACAGCACAAGATATTAACGAGGAAATAAATGCATCAACTCCCTCCCCACTCGACAAACTAGACCAACCCGTTGAAGTTCTCGTCGACAAATACGGTATCCCTCATATTTACGCACAGACACAACACGATTTGTTTTTCGCCCAAGGCTACCATGCTGCTAAAGATCGATTATTCCAATTTGAAGTATGGCGTAGACAGGCGACAGGTACCGTGGCAGAAATACTAGGTGAGCGAGAATTAAAAAGAGACATTGGAACAAGACTATTCAAATTCCGCAAGGACATCAATAAAGAAATGGCGCACTATCACGATGATGGTATCGAAATCATTACGGCTTATGTCGATGGTGTCAATGCTTATATTGAAGAGGCTCGCAAGTCTCCTAAGGAATTGCCGATGGAGTTTGGTCTACTCGGAATCATGCCAGAGTTCTGGACTCCAGAAGTTGTTATTTCCAGACATCAAGGTCTGCTTGGTAATGTTGGTTTGGAGTTAGAGATTGGGAGGGCAGTGGCTGCTGTTGGCGAAGAGAAAGTCAAACAATTGGTGTGGTTTCACCCAAAAGATCCGGACTTGACTATTGATTCGACCATTAATTTGGAGCACTTGAGTTATGATATTCTTGGGCTGTATGATGCGTATCGAAAACCAGTTTCTTTTACTCCAGAAGATATCCTAGATGGTTCTTTTGGAAGTATAGATGAGCAGACTAAAGTAAAAGAAGAGGATCAGTTGACAGATATTTTTGACTTTGATATTGGCAGCAACAATTGGGTCGTCAAAGGTGATCGCACAGAATCTGGAATGCCCATTATGGCAAATGATCCGCATCGTACCTTGGCAGTTCCTTCTCTGAGATACATGGCACATTTGGTTGGGCCCGGTTGGAATGTGATCGGGGGTGGCGAACCAGAAATACCGGGCATTTCTATTGGCCATAACGAACATGGGGCATGGGGATTGACTGTATTTCGCACTGATGCTGAAGACATTTATGTGTACAAGACGAATCCAGATAATCCAAATCAATATTGGCACAACGAT
>CALLFA010000039.1 GCA_937997635.1 uncultured Saprospiraceae bacterium
AGGTCATCGAATGAATTCGACGGTACAAATTCCGCAGTAAAAAAAAAGAAGCCCCTTACTAAGGAGCTTCTAAAACCGAATAAGCATGAAAAAACTATCTACTGAAAATAGAACGGTTATCTTTTGCTAATGTTTTATGGCTATCCACATTAGATGTTAAGCAATTCTTAAAAATTGTTGCTGATTCAAACATATTATTAATTGACTTAATATGATAGATAATTGCTGAAATCTCTTGCATTTATGGCGCTTAACAAGCCTTCACCACAATCAGAAGCTAATGGACTCATTTTCAGATTCATCTTTGTATGTGAGAATGAAGTGTTTAAGACACATCTTTCGGCTAAAACTTCTATATTTGCACCACTTTTTCAGGACCCCAGCAAATACGGTGTTCCTGACCAAAAACTTAAATTAATATTAGAATGCAAGGATCCGGATTGATAAAGTTTCTTTTAGTCTTGTTAGTAATCATCTGTGTGATGCAATGTAGCTATATTTTGCCAACGCGAAAAGTAGAGAAAGCAGCAGACGAATACGCAGCAATGGTTGCTGATAGAGCTTCTAATGAAGCCGATAAATACGAGTTAAGAAAAGAAGCCAGGACTAATTACCTTGATTCCATTTCAAGTGAGACAATTTTCAGTATTCCTAAAATCAAGGATTATACCTATGACGAGTTGAAAAATCAACAACTCGCACTTGGATTGGATTTGAAAGGTGGCCAAAGTGCAGTACTTCAAGTAGATTTGAAGGAATTGTTAGTGTCTTTATCCAACAACAGTAAAGACCCAACTTTCTTGCAAGCTTTAGCTAATGCTGACCAGGCCTTATTAAATTCCCAATCAGATTACATCACATTATTTGGTTCTGAATTTAGAAAAATAGCAGATGGCAAGAAATTAGCGCGTTTTTTCTATCGAAAACTAAATGATGATGCTAACGACATCAACACACAAAGTTCCGATACAGAAGTGTTGAATGTATTGAGACAAAAATCAAATGAGACGGTTAATCTCACGTTCAACCTGTTGAAGCAACGGATTGATAAGTTGGGAGTGGTACAGCCAAATATTTCTCTCGATGCAGCTCGTGATTTAATCCTGGTGGAGCTACCTGGTGTGGATAATGAAGAAAGAGCAAAACAACAATTGCAAGCGAGTGCGATTCTAGAATTTTGGGATACCTATAGAATAAATGAAGTAGCAAGTGCTTTCTCACAAGCAGATCAACGTTTGAAAGCTGGATCAGAACCAACGGAAGCTCCAGCCAAAGAAACAGTGATGGTTCCGCAATTGGATGGAGACGGTAATGTGATTGATTCGATAGAACAAGAAATTGATGTTGTCGACGACACATTTGGAAATCAAGGTCCACTATTGGATAAATTCGCCGTCAATACTGCAGGTGCTTATCCAGCAGCTGTGATGGGTGTGGCAGCAAAGAATCAACGGAAAGCAATATCAGAATTATTGGCTTCAGAAAGTGTTAAAGGCTTGTTTCCGAAAGACGGAAAATTCGTTTGGGGACAAAAACCAAATAAAGATATCGACGGTATTGTCCAAGACCAGTACTCTCTCTATATGGTCAAGCAAAATGCCGACGGAAAATCAAGATTGGAAGGCGATCTCATCACAAGCGCAGGACAATCACCTGATCCAACTACTGGTGAGATTAAGGTGAATCTTGGAATGAGTCAGCAAGGGGCAAAAATATGGGCCGATATGACTACTAAAGCGGCTCAAAATGGAAACAGAGAAGTTGCCATTACCTTAGATGATGAAGTCATTACAGCTCCTAGAGTAAATGAAGCCATTACTGGAGGTCGTACAGAAATAAGTGGAAGCTTTACAGTCCAAGAAGCAGCAGATTTAGCGAATATGCTAGAAATCGGAAAACTACCAGCAAAGGTTAAAATCATACAATCTGCTTCTGTTGGGCCTTCACTAGGACAGGAAAACATCAATAAATCAATGATGTCATTTGTCATAGGTATTGGATTGGTCCTATTGTTTATGGTGCTATACTATGGAGGCGCAGGTATTGTATCCATCATCGCTTTGGTTGCGAATATGTTCTTCATTTTTGCAGCATTAGCGTCTTTTGGTACTGTACTCACCTTACCTGGGATAGCAGGTATCCTATTGACCATCGGTATGGCGGTTGATGCCAACGTAATCATTTACGAACGGGTAAGAGAAGAGTTAAGAGCTGGTAAGTCATTACTTGCTTCGATACAAGATGGATTCAAAAATTCATATTCAGCGATTATAGATGCCAATGTAACTACATTCTTTGTGGCAGCGATTCTGGCTTATTTTGGTTTGGGACCGATCAAAGGTTTTGCGGTGGTCTTGATGATTGGTGTTGTGTCATCCGTTTTCACAGCTGTATTGTTGACATTGATGATGATGAATTGGTGGACAAAGAAGAAAGAAAAGAACTTAACGTTCTGGACAGGTTGGTCAAAAAATGCATTTGCAAACTTAAACATAGACTGGATTGGAAAGCGCAAGATCGCTTATGTGTTGTCAGGCGTTTTTATCACAGCAGGATTGATATCTATATTCACAAGAGGATTTGATTTAGGTGTTGACTTCAAAGGTGGTTATTCATATAACATTCAGTTTGCTGATGATATGGATGTCGATAGAGAAATGATAAGTCAGGCATTGACTGATGCCAATATTCAAAGTACTGTAAAGGCGGTGGATACAAGGAATACATTCAATGTAGTCACCTCATACTTGATTGACGATAAATCAGAAGACGCTCCTAATAGAGTTATGGAAGCAGTGTTTGGTGCAGTCAATTCCATTTCAGGTGGAAATTTAGATTTTGATAAATTTAAAGCTTCAGATGCGCAAGGGGTGACACATGTAACGGCCTCAAGTCAAGTAGGTCCGACAATTGCAGATGACATTAAGAAGAGTTCTAGGATGGCAGGTGTATTTGCATTGATACTTATATTCTTATACATCTTCATTCGATTTAACAAGTGGCAATACAGTTTGGGTGCAGTAGCTGCCTTGTTACACGATACCTTATTTGTATTAGGAGCATTCTCTTTATTGCACGGTATTCTACCTATTTCGATGGAAATCGATCAAGCATTCATTGCAGCATTGTTGACGGTAATCGGTTATTCGATCAATGATACCGTTGTCGTGTTCGATAGAATTAGAGAATATCTTGGAATCTACACAAATAAGGATAGTGATGAAATCATCAATATGGCTGTCAACAGTACCTTCAGTAGAACGGTAATTACGTCATTGACAACCTTATTCATGGTTGCAGTACTCTTAATCTTTGGTGGTGGCAGTATCAAAGGATTTGCGCTTGCATTGGTAATCGGAATCTTGGTGGGTACCTATTCATCAGTGTTTGTGGCGACACCAATTTTAAGAGATTTCTCAGATGAGTTGAAGCCAAAAGCAACTAAGAAAAGTAAGAAGAGTTTCTCAAGAGCAAGAGCAAGCGTGTAGTAGAGAGAAATCGACTTTAACATATATCAAGGTGATGTCAGTAATGGCGTCACCTTTTTTATTGCATGGTGTTTTTTGAAAAATTGCATTCAATTGACACAAGACAGACGTTAGTCAATTTACTTTCGTTTCATTACTGAGGATTTCGATGGAAAGCGTATTTTTTGATTAAAATTTGCAACAAATTCTAGTGAACGAGTATTTTAGTGACATGAGAGTAACATTTCTCTTTGGTTTGATCATATGTGTTGGCTTGAGCTGTGTATCAGCCTATAAGATTGATTCTGGCTATAAAGCATATGAATTAAAGCAATACGCCAAAGCTATTCCTATGTTTTTGCAGGAATATGACTCGATCTCTGATAAAAATCAGAAGGGTAAAACCGCCTTTTATTTAGCAAAGTCATTTGAACGCGTTAACGATGATGTCAATAGTTTGAAATGGTATGAGAAGGCTGCAGAACTAGAAGCAAACGTAGATGTTTACAGAGATCTTGCAGAGGCGTATAAGCGCATAGAACAATACGATAGAGCCATCAAAGCGTATCAGTTGTGGGAAGAGAATGGAGGTGCATTTCAAGAAGCCAGAAAGCAAATTGATGCCTGTAAGAAAGCAAAGCAATGGTTAGTAGCTGATAAGCAAACGGTGATAGAACCATTATTCGTTAATTCTGCTTCCTCCGAATATGCGCCAGTCATATATGATGAAGAATATATTGTGTTTTCATCCGATAGACAAGGATCCGAAGGCAATTCTCTATACGAATGGACAGGTCAAAGCTTTTCGGATTTATACATTGCGTCAATTGATGGGGGACAAGCGCTGTCTTTTAATGATAGAATCAATTCCGAACACAATGAAGGAGTCGCTTGTTTTAATGCTGACTTTACAGAAATATATTTCACAAGATGTTATACAGAAGTAGGCGATGACTTTTGTCGAATTTTATGGTCTTTTAGAGAGAGTCAGGGATGGTCGGAGCCGAGGGAAGTGTTTACAATGAAATCAGATGTGAATTATGGTCATCCAACACTAGTGGAAAATGGTGAGGTGCTCGTGTTCAGTGCTGATGATGTGACTGGATATGGTGGCTATGATTTGTATTATACAGTAAAAGAAGAAGATGGGTGGAGTGAACCAGAACTCATGCCAGCATCCATCAATACGGAAGGAAATGAACAATTCCCTAGAGCTGAAGGAGAGAATATCCTGTATTTTTCTTCTGACAATTTACCTGGTTTAGGTGGTTTAGATATTTTTAGAACAGAGCTGAATAATGGTGTTTGGTCTGCTCCAGTGAATCTTAAAGCTCCAATTAATTCAGGTGCTGATGACTTTTCTTTGGTTGTTGATCAAGAAAAAATAGCAAGTGATCCGAAGAAAGAATTTGCCGGATATTTTAGTTCTTCAAGAGCAGGAGCAGGTATGGATGATTTGTTCAGCTTCACTACGTATACACTTCCAGAAGATCAAAAGCCAAAAGAAATTGAAGAACCCATTGTGGAAGAACCAACTGGAACGATAGACAAAGAGAAAGCTATTTTTATCGCGGTTAGAGTTGTGGTTAAGGACTATGAAGATCCTGAAAATCCGAATTCAACAATTATCGGTAAAACTCCTTTGAATAATGCAGATGTTACCATCAATGTGAACGGCAAAACAGAGAACCTCAAAACCGATGAAGGAGGAAGAGTCATTGTCAATGGTGAATATGAAAGTGTATACGAATTGACCGGTAAATATGAAGGTTATTTGTCCAATTCAAAAGATTTCACAAGTCCTTCAAAAGATGATTTAAGTGGATCTGAAACGTATAATGTAGAATTGGTTCTGGATCGAATTTTTTACAATAAGGAAGTTGTCTTGACTGATATATTTTATGATTTCAATAAATACTTCATTAGAGATGACGCTAAACCATCATTGGACACACTCAGCCAAATGATGAAAGATAATCCCGAAATAGCTGTTTTATTGGGTTCGCATACAGATTGCCGAGGCCGACCTGAATTTAATTTAGAATTGTCAGATAGACGTGCAAATGCTGCTGCAGACTATTTAGTTTCGACTGGCATTTCACCTTCTAGACTAGCATTTAAAGGCTTTGGTGAAGAGCAGTTAGCTGTAGACTGTGTGTGCACATTGTGTACAGATGAGCAACATCAAGAGAATAGGAGGACTACGTTTACAATTTTAGCACAATGACGTTGTTTTATTGTAGGGGTATGTGTCCTCAAATAAAACATATCTTTGGGGTACAGTTGTGATAGAATTGAAATGATTATCATTTTCGAACTTTAAATCACTAAGGTCAAATTAACATACCCAACAGAGAAGAGATGGCGCAAGCGTTAAATAATAGTAAAGGTTCAAGTCTTAAGAACACAAGCTTGAAAAAAGTGAAGGGTATTACAGGCCAAGCCAATGATTACACAACTTCTAATGTCATTAAAAACTTCCCTAAAGCTATATTTCAAGCCGATAAGAACGGGAATTATACCTACTTGAATGATATATGGGAACACTTTTCAGGTATCCCTGCAGATCAGGCCTTAGGAAAAAACTTCCAAGTTTTTTTAAATGACAAGCAGTTACAGAGTGTTATTAGTCAATTCAATGCGTGTGAATCATCGTCATACAAAACAGCAATATTTTCTTACGAGCGCAAGGGTAAAAACGTCTGGTTCGAAATCTCCATGTCCGAGCAATTAGATGAAAACGGGGACATTATGGCCTATTTTGGCTGTTTCAGTGAGGTTAGTCAGCTTAAGGAAGCAGAGTTGCAACTTCTTAAAAATAATACTGATCTGCATAAACAACAAAAAACAATTGAAGAGCAAATAGCTGATCTCAATCAAAAGAATGCAGAATTGCAAAAATACATAGAGAAAAATCTTGAGCTTGAAAATTTTGCATACATCGCATCTCATGATCTCAAAGCACCATTACGTACTGTCATGAGTTTTTCTCAATTGCTCCAAAAAAACCATTATAAACTTTTAGATGTTAAAGGTCAGCAGTACCTAGACATTATTTGTAATGCATCTAAAGATATGATCTATTTGATTGACGATCTTTTGAAATATTCAGAAATATCATCTGGAGAACTTAATGTTGTTTCAACTAATCTTGCGGATTTAGCTAATGAAGTATACATCAACTTCTTTCCTCAATTGAGTAAAATAGGAGGGAGTATTGCAGTATGTGAAATGCCTGCAAATGTCAGACTTGACAAGTCAAAAGTTTATCAGCTGTTACAATTGCTGATTGACAACGCAATTAAATTTAAATCAGATGAGCGTCCTCTTGAAATTAAGATTGAACATGAAGAACTTCAAGATCACTGGCTGTTGAAAATAAATGACAATGGAGAAGGTATTCCAAGTCAATTTCTAGATAAAGCATTTGAATTATTTAAGAAACATAAAACAAATGACACCAGAAGTGGGACTGGTGTTGGGCTAACTCTTGCTAAAGCTATTGTGAGACTTCATGATGGCAAAATCTGGATGGAGTCAACAGAAGGCGAAGGCACTACAGTGCATGTCATGCTCAGTAAAAACTTATAAAGCCAATTGTATTAACAACCACTCCATTACATTTCCAATGAGTCTTTAAGCATATGTATCATTTGCTTTAGTTTCTGTAGCGTCATTTTATTTTCTTTAGCTAACAACTAACAGTGCGCAGTCGTGAGTTTGTAACTTGCGACAAAAGCTAGAAGCCAACAGCGCGCAGTCGTGAGTTTGTAACTTACGACAAAACTTAGAAGCCAACAATGCGCATCGTGAGTTTGTAACTTGCGACAAAAAGCCAAACCCTAAATAACAATATTCACCATCCGATTAGGAACAACAATCACTTTCTTAATAGTTTTCCCTTCTATCCATTGTTGCACAAACTCCATTTCAAGTGTTGTTTTTTCAATGGTTGTTTTATCCAAATCGGCTCCAAAACTTGCCATTCCACGCTTTTTGCCATTGATGCAAATTGGGTATTCAATAGAGTCTTCGACTAAGTATTCATCGTTGTGTTTTGGAAACGATTGCAAATGGACAGACTCATTATTTCCCAATAGCTTCCAGCATTCTTCAGTAATGAAAGGAGCAAATGGAGCCAAGGCCAAGGTGAACTCAGAAGCTATGTGTTTGTTTTTGCTTTTCAGTTTGCGCAAGTCATTTATGCAAATCATGAAACTACTCACAGCCGTGTTGAACGATAGTGACTGTATGTCGGCATCGACCTTCTTTAGCATAGTATGTAAAACCTTCAATTCTTCTTTGCTTGGATCATCAGTAGAGAGATCACCATCCGTAACAAGATTCCAATATTTGTTGATAAACTTATAGACTCCATCTATACCATTTGTATCCCATGGTTTGGACTGTTGTATTGGTCCAAGAAACATCTCATACATTCTGAAGCAATCAGAACCATATCGTTCGATGACTTCATCCGGGTTGATGACATTGAATTTTGATTTAGACATTTTTCCCGTTTCTGAGAATGTATGCAGATGAGAGGTATCCTTTCCAGTGAATTTCCCATTCTGGTAAACGCCGTTAGAACATTCAAAAATGGCGTCTTTATATTCTGATCGCCATCCGATAAATTGTTTGATGCTTTCCGCAGATAGGTAAGAGCTGTCTTTCCCGTACTCATTTACAAATTGTATTTTGATGGGAATTTTGACATAAGTGGACGGGTCGGCATGTTGTAGCATTTTGGCACACATGAATTTTGATATGCCGTCTTGTTTTTCTTTGAGTAAGCCGATAAACTCGATACCACCTTGGATCATGCCTTGATTCACTAATCGCTTGAAAGGTTCGCCAGTTGGCACCATGCCTTTATCGTAAAGGAATTTGTGCCAAAATCTGGCGTACATCAAATGCGCTACTGCATGTTCTGCACCACCTACATACAAATCTACATCTTGCCAATAGTTTATGGCATCTTGGCCTGCAAATTCGTCATCATTATGTGGATCCATAAATCGAAGGAAATACCATGATGACCCTGCGACAGCGGGCATCACATCTGTCTCTCTAGTAAAGCCATCTTGATTGACCCATTCTTTTACCCTAGATAATGGTGATTGACCACCTTCTCCAGGGCTTAGGTCATCTGTATGTGGCAACAGTAAAGGCAGCTCATCTTTACTCAAAGCAGTAACAATGCCATCGTCATCGTATTTCACTGGAAAAGGTTCTCCCCAATACCGCTGTCTACTAAAATTAGCATCACGCAACTTATAGTTAATACTTGCGCTACCTAAACCTCTTTCTTCAATGACTTCGCACATTTTGGTGATCGCATCTGGCACTTCCATTCCATTAATGAAATCCGAGTTTATGATGATGCCAAGTTTGTCAGATAGACTTGCTCCAGGATACTTTGATTTATCAACCACATCAATGATCTCTAAGCCGAATTTTGTGGCAAAGTTATTATCTCTATCGTCATCAGAAGGGACAGCCATGATGGCACCGGTACCATAGTCCTTGAGGACATATTCGCCTATCCAAATCGGAATTTTTGTATTGGTGAATGGATTGATCGCGTAGGCACCCGTAAATGCGCCTGTCACTTCTTTATCAGCCATTCGCTCGACTTCAGACTTTGATTTTACATAGTTTATGTACGTGTCGATGTCTTCTTTTTGGTCGGCTGTTGTAATGATTTCTACCAGGTCATGCTCTGGGGCCAACACCATATAAGTCGCTCCAAAAATCGTGTCTGGTCTTGTTGTAAAAACCTCTATATCTCCTTCGTGGCCATCAATTTGAAAATGCACACTGGCACCTTCTGATCGACCAATCCAATTTCGTTGGATTGTTTTTAAGGAATCTGACCACTCAATGTCATCAAGCCCATTGAGCAATCGCTCCGCGTAAGCAGTGGTACGCAGATACCATTGCGTCATTGCTTTTTGCTCAACAGGGTGACCACCTCTTTCAGACAAACCATCTTTGACCTGATCATTTGCCAATACAGTGCCCAGTTTTTCACACCAATTGACGTAGCCTACTTTTCTATATGCCAATCTGTATTCTGTAAGAATATCTTCCTGTTCTTTTCTATTAAGTTTCGCCCAATCTTCTGCCGTAAATGTTTCTTGGTAGGAATGAGCTGCCTGGACTGTGCCGTTTCCATTAGCAGCAAATGCATCGATCAAGTCTTGAATCGGTATTGCCTTCTCTTCCTTTGTATCGTAATAATGGTTGAATAATTCAGAGAAAATCCATTGTGTCCATTTATAATACGCCGGATCACAGGTCGCAAACTCTCTTGCCCAATCGAAAGAGAGCCCCACACTAGACATCTGCTCTTTATATCTGACAGCATTCTGCTTAGAAGAATCAGCAGGGTGCATGTTGACCTGCTTAGCATATTCTTCTGCTGGCAATCCAAAAGCATCCCAACCCATCGGATGAAGTACATTATAACCATTCATTCGCTTGTGACGAGTGAATATATCAGAGGCTATATAACCTAGTGGGTGACCAACATGGAGTCCAGCACCAGAGGGATATGGAAACATGTCGAGGACATAGTACTTCGGCTTATCACTTTCATGGGTGACACGATAGATGTCATTGTCTTTCCAATACTGTTTCCAGAATGCTTCTACTTTAATTGAATTGTAGTCCATAATATAATTTGAAATAGTGCACAAAAGTAGAGAATGCAATGCTCAAATCAAATTACTGGGCAATTAGAAAAAAAAGTGTCTAAAAGTGTCGTCAAGTTTGTATTTATCGAAGGATTTGCTTTGAACCGAAGGTCAGCTCCTCATTCAAATAGAAACGAAAGATTAATTCATCGACTTTTCACTTCTTCTCTACCATCTGCGTGTAAGGCAAATCTTCCTTTTTCTTTTCCATGCACTTGCTCTCTTTCTGGCCATGGCCATCCGCCGAATTCTGTTCGTCTGTATTCTGCAAAAGCTTGTTGAATCTCTTCTTGAGTATTCATCACAAAGGGACCGTGTTTGGCTACGGGTTCATTGATCGGCTTGCCTTGCAATAATAAAAGATAACTGTCCTCATTACCATTTTTAATTTCAATATCTTCTCTAGGATCTACATCTATCTTAGTATCAGATGCTACGGATTGTCCATCTATCGAGATACCATTTCCACGGTAATAGTACAGGCTTCTGTTTACATCATCAAGTGCTGCATGATCTAGGGTTAACGTAGCTCCAGCATTCATGTGGATGGTTAGAATGACTACGCCATTATCAGGATCGGCAGCCCAAGAATCTGGTGGTGGAGTAGGGGAATTAGCTTCTCTGTAATTGCCAGCGATGACATCTATAGTACTCGTCCTACCTTCCAGATCAGTATCCACTAACTGTACAATGTTTTCTTTCCACAGCATTGTAAAGTGGGGCTCAACCATTTTACTTTTGGCTGGCAGATTAAGCCAAACCTGAAAAATTTCCAAGGGATTGGATTTGTCTTGATGTACCAACGGAAACATTTCAGAATGTTGGACACCTTTGCCGGCAGTCATCCACTGAACATCACCTTCACCAAATCTTCCCGCTGCGCCAAGTGAATCTGTATGATCCACAAAGCCTTCTTTATTAATTGTTATGGTCTCAAATCCTCGATGAGGATGATAGGGGAAGCCAGGAATTTGTCTTCCGTGGTACATGCGAAAACCATCTTTCACCATAAAGTCTTGACCTATTTGTCTGCCGTGTAGTTCATGTGCAGGCATCCCCATATCTTCAGTTCCAGCTGGATATTCATCTCTATGATAAGCACAAAAAAGAAAGGGATCTTGTGTTTCCCAAGGGAAGCCAAGTTTGGAGATGGATGTAATTATTGATGACATATGTTTGCTACTTTGATGTCTATAACGAAAATTAGTATAAGATGTTTAAACACTAAGTTTACGTCCACCGGTAATTTCATCAGTTTGATTTCATTGTAATGGAATCAAATTAATTAAAGCAGTGTCCATAAATAATACATTGCAAAGGCGACCAAAACAAATAGTCCAATATATGCGGTTGTCAGCAACAGTGTAGATGGTTTATACGAGTCAGGTACACTTGGACTCTGTATGGCTTTGAGATTTATGTAGGCAATAAATGGGCTGTATATGAATGAAAGAATGGTCACAAATTGCAACAATTGTAACATGCTTGCAGCCGAAAAATAAAATAGACAAAAACTACCAATCCCTAAAACAATTAGAATCAGCTTGTATAAACTATCCAGGAAATGTTGTTGACTGTCGTTTTCCTCAATTTCTCCATATCGCAAAATGCGTACTCCTCGGACGATACATCTCGGAAAGGCATCTAGCACTGTGATCAACGTGCCATAGATGGTGCCTAATGCTGCAATCGCGATAATATAATATGACCAGTCACCAACATTAGATACAAATACTTTAAGTAATTTATTCGAAAATTCAGTTGCATTTCCGTCAAGGATAGTACCAGTACCGTAAACGGTGTATGCACCTATGGTCATAAACATGATGGCCAGTATCAAGGCGAAGATATAGCCTAGATTAAAGTCAAATAAACTCTCCTTTAGTTGCGGATTGTAGTTTGTCGCTTTTGCTTTTTCAATCGTCCAAATACTACTCATTGTGGAAGCCTCCATTCCTGATGGCATCCATCCAAGTAGACTGATTAATAGTGTTAGCCCAGCTCCTTCTAGTAAAGGAATCGATGTGAATTCGGTATTGGCTGATACGTTACCTTTGATTAAGACAGCGAAAAATGCGATGAATACAGTAATCAATAATACCACTGAAATGACCTTAATGATGCCATCCAGACCTCGATAGCCTCCCAGTAATAATAGCAACACAGAGATGCCAAGAACCAGCCCAGCGAGTAGTGGTACAGATAGACTTGTCATCCCAAACATAGTAGCTAATAAGCCTGCTGTCACAGCTGCTATGGCTCCGGTCACAGCAAACATATTTAAGGATATGATCATCATGAAAATCGTGAGCACCCAAGTACCTTGGTCTTTATATCCTTTCAATAAGCTGTAGCCAGTAGCAGCAGCATATCGAGGCCCAAATTCGAAGAAGGGATATTTTAAGAGTAAGGCGCCTAAGATAATCCATAGATATATCATGCCATGGTGAGCGCCAGCTCGTGTAGACAATACCAAATGTGAAGTACCTATAGCTGTGCTTGCAAAAAGTAACCCTGGTCCGATGACCTTAAATAGAGACTTTTTATTTGGAGTGAAATTTGTCATGGCGTTCTTGTGAGGATAATCGGTTTCAAAGATTATTTTTCAAAATAGTAAAGAATTTCCAGACATCCTCAAACGAATTGTACATGGGAGCTGGTGCTACACGTATGACATTTGGTTCGCGCCAATCAACGATCACTCCATCTCTTGAGATGTTTTCAAATAATGTTCGACTGGCGTTTTTCACAAATAAGGACAATTGTGCGCCACGCTGTTCTTCTTCAGAAGGTGTGATTATCGTCACTACTTCGTCTCCAAGCGTTAGAATTAATTGTTCTAAATATCCAGTTAGAGACACTGACTTATTTCTTAGATTTTTGATGCCAGCTTCCTTGAACAATTTAAGTGAATTCCATACAGGCACCATGGACATCACAGGTGGACAGCTCAACTGCCAAGCTTCAACACCAGGAATAGGATCGAAGTCATCTCTCATCTGAAATCGTGTGTCTTTGTTGTGCCCCCACCATCCTTCAAATCTTGGTATGTCATTATTGTTTAAATGTCTTTCATGTACGAATACCCCACCAAGACTGCCAGGCCCTCCATTTAGATATTTATATGTACACCAAACAGCAAAATCACAGCCGCTATCGTGTAATTGTAAATCAACATTCCCTGCTGCATGAGCACAATCAAAGCCTACCATTGCTCCATGAGTATGTCCCCAATCAGTGATCTGCTTGATAGGCAAAAATTGGCCAGTATAATAATTTGTGTTGCCAAATAAAATCAACGCTAATTGATCCCCATGTTGTTCAATCTTGGTTTTGATGTCTTCGTGTCTGAGCAGCGTTTCACCTTCTCTTGGGTTGACTTCGATTAACGCTTCGGCTGGATCATAACCATGAAATCGTAATTGAGACTCTACAGCAAAACGATCGGAAGGGAATGCATCTGACTCGATCAAAATTTTATGTCGGTTTTTGTCTGGACGGTAGAATGACACCAGCATCAGATGAAGATTTACCGTCAAGGTGTTCATTGTCACCACCTCATGCAGTTTGGCGCCGACAACTTCTGCCATTGCTTCAGTAAGGTATTCGTGATAAGGTACCCAAGGATTCTTCCCTTGAAAATGGCCTTCGACTCCCAGGTCTTGCCACGATTGTAATTCTTGTGAAATTGCTTTTCTGGTAGACTTAGGCTGTAGACCTAGAGAATTGCCACAGAGGTATACGTATTCTTCACCATTCGCTTGTTTCGGAATGTGAAACAACTCCCGAAATGACCTCAATGGATCTTGTGCATCTTTTTGTCTTGCATGATCTATTGTTGTGTCTAGCAGTGGTGATTCCATGAATGATTTATTGTTATGTGTGAATATATACAAACGATATTAAATCTATTGCGTAGATCTGATTACTATGTCAATAATAGCATACAAAAATAAAATCTAATTAAACCCTAGATTCCAAAAAGTTAGGTCGCCAACAGGTAGGTCTTAATTCCATACTTATTGTAATTTGCTTATTATTCTTTGCTAATGAATGTACTGATCGCTTGCGACAAATTTAAAAGCTCCTTGACTGCAACTGAAGTTTGTCAAGCGCTGGCTGATGGTATTCATGATTTTGATGACACAATACATGTTGTAAAGCTTCCGCTTGCCGATGGTGGGGATGGTACTTTAGCAGTATTAAAAGATCAGTTGCAGTTTTCAGAAAAAAGAATCGAGACTACAGATCCATTGGGGCGACACATTGATGTTGTCTATTTAAGTGATGGAGGTACAGCCTATATTGAATTGGCCGAAGCATCTGGCATACAATATTTGGATCATACAGAGCTAGATATCCTACACGCGTCCACACAAGGGACTGGCATCATCATTAATGAGGCGTTAAGAACTGGACACACGAACATCGTTTTATCGATAGGAGGGAGTTGTACCAATGATTTGGGAATCGGTATTCTTGGTGCTTTGGGTTTCCAGTTTTTAAATAGTGCTGGGGAAATTATTGACCCTATTGGCGCTAATCTTTTAGAGATAGCTGACATTAAAAAACCAGATTCAAGTGATCCTGTTCAGTTTACCATTTTATGTGATGTAGAGAATCTACTTTATGGTAAAGATGGAGCTGCTGCTGTTTATGGCCCACAAAAAGGTGCATCTTCATCCGATATCGAATACTTGGAAAAGGCGGCTAAACATTTTTCTACACTAGTGGAGAAGAAGTTTCAGAAAGACATAGCGAACCTCAAAGGGGGTGGTGCCGCTGGTGGAATCGCCTCAGGACTTTATGGACTTTTAGATAGTGTTGTTATTCAAAATGGATTTGATTTTATTACAGAAAAGCTAGATGTAAAGTCCAAGATTGAATGGGCTGATCTTGTCATAACAGGGGAGGGTAAATTTGATGCTCAGTCCTTGGAGGGGAAAGTTGTTGGTAAGATGATAGAGTTAAGTCGCGAGTCGAAGACACCGATTTGGGTTGTTGCTGGAGTTGTAGAATTGGCTGAGATGGAAATTAATCAGTTACACTTAGACGGTTGTTATGTCTTGTCTGAGATGGCAAGTTCTCTGGAAGATTCGATGCAGAATGCTTCGAAGTATTTGAAGGAGGTCGGCTCTCTTTTTTCCCGGTCCTTGTAGGCGTCTCGCCTCAAGGCTTGAGCATGCTTTTGTTTTTTTTTCAAGGCCATCTCGTTTTTGCTGAGGCTAGAAGCCTTCAGCGACGCACCCGTCGTTGCAGGCGTCCTGCCTCAAGGCTTAAGCGGGCTTTTGTTTTTCTAGGGCCATTTTTTTTTGCTGAGGCTGGAAGCCTACAGCGACGCATCCGTCCTTGCAGGCGTCCCGCCTCAAGAAGATAAAGCAGTGGAGTTTTAGCTGAGGCTAAAAGCCTGCAGCTACGGCCCCGTCCTTGCAGGCGTCCCGCCTCGAGGTTTTAAAGCATCACCTTAGGTACATCATTCCCCAAATGCACCGCACCGCCTGTCCGATAATTTCCATTATTGACCATCCCATGCTGAGTCACCACATGGCAATCTCTCATCAGCTCTTCCAATTTTCCAGATTGCCAGATGGCGGAACCGCCAGCCAATTGATAACACTCTTTCACGATTTCAGCAGCTTTTTCTGTACAGTAGGCAGTTGCCAATCGGATGTCTGCTTTAGACTGAATGTTGTAGCCCCCATTCACAATTTGATGTTCCAATTTTTTAATGGATTGATCTAAATAGTATGTTGTTGCTTTCATACTCGCATTCAATTTGCCAAAGTGCTCTTGAAAATTAGATCGTAAGCTTAATGGTTTTCCTTGACCAAATGGCTTTTTTGTTTGCGCTATTTGTTGCAATTCTTTAACAGCTCTTGTAGCCAAACCTACTGATACGGAAGCTACAGAAACGGACAGTGCTCCTAGAAATGAAAATTGATACAATGGCGATTCATGTGTTGCTTGTGACACAGGGAACGGTGTCCATCTGCCTTTCGGGATTCTAGTCTTATCTGTTTTGTAATCCACACTATTTGTTCCTTTCAAACCCAGTACATGCCAGTTGTCAAGGCGTTCAATTTCTGTCGGCTCAAAGAAAACAACAGCCGTGCCTATCGTGCGATCA
This sequence comes from uncultured Saprospiraceae bacterium, assembly GCA_937997635.1. Classification (GTDB taxonomy): domain Bacteria; phylum Bacteroidota; class Bacteroidia; order Chitinophagales; family Saprospiraceae; genus CALFUK01. Next base: position 16,293 of record CALLFA010000039.1, read on the forward strand.
CCATCTTTCAGTAAAACGCCACCGACGATGTGAGAGCAATGTGTTATCCCTGATCCCCATGACCAATTGCCAGAAACGATTAGGCTTTCTCCATCTACGTTTGCTATACCTGAAGGCCCTGCAAAACCACCAATCATGGCCATCGGATCCTTATATAATGTGCTTGCCATTTCTTCAGAGACAAATCCGGTGATTAAGGACGAACAATTGGTTACAGCATTTACCCAAGCCAAAGAACCATTGTGTTCTGCCATAGAGGAGATTATCTGACTCACCTCTGATACAGCTGTCTCTGTACCACCACATTCTCTGGTAGCCCACATCTTGACTAGTCCTGCTGATTGTATTTTGTCTGCAATGTCAACGGGGATGTTACGTAGTAGCTCTATTTCTTCTTTTCGTAATTCTGCTTCTTTTGCAATTGCAATTGCTTGATTTAATAATGACATAAATCTAAAGTACGAATTGAAAGTCTTCTTTTTTAATTCTATAGTGTAGTAACTCTTCGTCGTCGTTTGGTAGGGTAATGTCGCCGATAACAGATAGTCCAAGCTTCTCCAATAGTTTTTGAGAAGCCACATTGTCTTTGGTGGTAATGGCATCAATGACCGTTAAGCCAATTGTTTGTATTCCTGCTCGCATTAAATTAGATGCCGCTTCAAATGCATAACCCATGCCTTCGTAATCTGGCAAAAAGGCAAATCCTATATCATTAACCGCTAAACCTTCTCTATCGTATAAGCCGCACGTTCCCATTTTTTCTTGGTCAGATTTTCGGATGACTGTATAGTTTGAGTAGCCAAGTCTATCTTGTTGAGGCATCATTTTTTCCTGAATATAGTCAACAGCCTTTTGCTCCGAATTTATCTTGCGATCACCAATATATTGTATCCATTTGGGTGTGTTCATCAAACGATAAATGAACGCAGCATCTTCGGTGTTCGTAGGTCGAAGCCATAGTCTTTCTGTTTCGATCTTGCTTATCATTCACTTTGATTGATGAGTTTTAACAGTAAGGAAATTTGTCCAAAATGGTAATAGCTGTGTTCGATCAAACCTTCAAGGTTTCTTGCATAGTCGCCGTATTCTGCTTTGACAAATGGTTCAGTCAATTTGCTTTCTGGGAGTTCAGAGATTTTTTGTATGATTTGTTCAGCATTTGTGCAGAATGAGTCTGTGAGTGTTTGCCAGTCATTATCGGATGTGATTGGTGTCATGTCAAAGCTGTATTTATCTCGGATGTCCAGGTCTCCACCTTTGAGTACATTCAGGATACCTCCAAGATAGTAGTTGATGTGGAAGGTTAATTCTCCTATGGAATTATGATTACCAATTTTCTTAGTGGCCTGTTGCCAGGTCGTTTTTTTTAATCGTTCTTTGATGTTGGTGTTGGCGATCCATTTTCCGTTAAGGAGAACTTCTTCTAGCCTGTAAGCTAATAAGTTACTCTTAGTCATTTTGAGACTCAAGTTTTATTCAAAATTAAACATACTAACTAAACTTCAATCCTTCAAAATTTCCTGCTTCTCTCCATTTTTCCAAAATTGCAAAGTAAGCTATCGCCCCTTTCCCATAAGCAGAATTTTGAGCAAATAAGGGATTAGAATGACCTTCATTATTGTAATAGCCAGGCGTGCATTCTGAATTGAATTTTTCTACATTTCTATACACGCGAATGATCTTATCTACCCACGCTTGTTCGGCTTGGGCAGTCACTTCTACCTGTTCCATTCTTTGCTGTATGCATTCGTCAATAATGTAACTCAGATGCTTTGCTTTGACATCAAAGGAGTGCGTATAACTAGTCGTATATCCCCCATGAGCATGACCAATAACAAATAGATTTGGGAATCCTTGGACATGAAAGCTATGCAATGTACGAATGCCATTAGCCCATTTCTCGCTTAGCTTTAGTCCATGTTTACCAATGGGATCGTAGCCAGCTCTGTTCGTATAGCCTGTCCCTACTTCAAAACCTGTGGCGAAAATTATACAGTCTAAGTCATATTGATGGTCATTTGCAATTACACCTTTTTCATTGATGGATGTCACGCCTTTACCATCTGTGTCAATTAGGTGTACATTTTCTCGATTGAAGGTGGGTAGGTACTCATCGTGAAAACATGGCCGTTTACAAAATAGGCGATAGTATGGTTTTAATGATGCGGCAGTTTTGGGGTCTTTGACAATAGAATCTACTCTTGCCCGTATGGATTCCATTTTTTTGAAATCTGCTAATTCCATTAAAGCAGGAATTTCTGCTGGGTTAATTTTCTGCTGTCTGTACTTTGTCAATGAGACTAAGTTGGTGATGATTTCTGTCCAGCCATCCATGACCAAATCTTTCTCTACTATTTTTCCTAATGTGATTTCATTGAAATTATCCATTCGTTCTTTTTGCCATCCTGCTTCGAGAGACTTGACCCAGTTGGGATCTGTCGGTCTGTTTGCTCTGACATCTATGGTCGATGGTGTGCGCTGAAACACATACAGTTCTTTTGCAGATGCACCTAAGTGAGGGATGCATTGGACGCTAGTCGCACCAGTACCGATAATGCCTACTTTTTTATCTAGTAAATTCTCCAAGTCTCCGTTTTCGTCTCCACCAGTATAGGCATAATCCCATCTGCTTGTGTGAAAAGTATGGCCTTTGAAGCTGGATATACCTTCAATGCCTGGAAGCTTTGGTTTGTTAAAGGGACCATTACACATGATGACAAATTGAGCTTGCATGGCATCATTGCGATTGGTTTTGATTGTCCAATGACTTGAAGAATCGTCCCATTCCAAACCAGTCACATCAGTTTGAAGGCAAGCAATATCATAGATGTTGTAGGCCTTAGCTATGCGTTGACAATGTGCAAATATTTCTGGAGCATAGGCGTATTTACTTTTTGGGATGTAATCCAGTTCTTCACATAGAGGTAAGTATACATAGGATTCTGTATCACATGCTGCTCCAGGATAGCGATTAAAATACCAAGTACCGCCAATGTCTCCTCCCTTTTCTATGAGTCGGATGTCTCGGATTCCAGCATCTTTTAATCTTACGACAGCCAACAATCCTGCAAATCCACCGCCTATAACAACGACCGTCTTTTTATCAGTGAATGGCGCTCGTTCAATTTTATCATTCACGTAAGGGTCTTCAATGTAGCTGGAAAATTCACCTGTCATTTTCTGATATTGGTTATTTCCATCTGGTCGAATGCGCTTGTCTCGTTCCTCTTTATATTTTCGTCTGAGTGCTTCGGGGTCGAAGTCTAATTCTTGATTTGTTTTACTGTCTTCAGCCATAAGTATTGATGTGATAAGGTAGTGGATTAGTTGAACTAATCTCATTTTAAGTCGTCTATTTTTTTTGAAGTAGATCAAAAGTTTGTATCATCGAAGAATCAAATTGGTTGACCAATTAAAAATACCCTTAACTGTTGCTTTTATTTATCCATAAGTTATGCCTAAAACCGCTGAAACAACCTCCCTTTTTAAAAAGATAATCGCTGCTATTCTCGCTTTCGGACCTGGTATTTTTGCGATCGGGTATACCATAGGAACAGGGAGTGTAACCTCAATGATCGTCTCAGGTAGTCAGCATGGAATGCAGCTCATGTGGGTGCTCCTCGTCAGTTGTTTTTTCTCTGGTGTATTGATTTTTGTTTATGGTCACTATGCCTTGATATCTGGTGAAACGGCACTCTATGGTTTTCGCAAACACATCAAAGGAGGTAAGTGGTTAGCTATATTGATCATCATTGGAATTACATTTGGACAATGGAATTCATTGATGGGTATTCTAGGGATATCTTCCAATATCATTTACGAATTGTTAGCACTTAGATTCCCAAGTTTGGCTGGTCATCAATATGGAATTGTTCTTGGTATTGCGATCTTAATTGTCAGTATTTTTTATTCCATTATGCTTGTTGGCAAATATAGCTTCTTTGAAAAATTGCTTGTTATTTTTGTTTCGATCATGGGGTTGTCTTTTGTTATTTCACTGTTTATTGTCCATCCTTTGCCAATAGATGTTGTACAAGGATTAATCCCTTCTATACCCAATGTGCCTGGAGGTAAAATGATGGTAGCTGCATTTGTAGGCACGACAATGGCTGCGGCTACATTTTTATCCAGACCACTTTTTGTAAAGGGAAAAGGGTGGACAGATAAAGATCTAACACACCAACGAAATGATGCTATTGTTGCTGCAACACTTGTGTTTATCATCAGCGGCTCTATCATGGCTGTATCTCATGGTGCACTCAATGGTCAAGATAAATCGATTACACATGTGCTAGACATGGCAGGAACATTAGAACCTATTGCTGGAAAATTTGCAGTGACCATTTTCTTTTTTGGAACCTTAAGTGCTGGACTATCTTCCATTTTTCCTTGTGCTCTTATTGCGCCCTTGTTATTGGCAGACTACCAATCAGGCACTTTAGATACGACTTCCAAGCAGTTCCGAGTTGTGACATTTATTGCTTGTTTGGTTGCCCTAATTGTTCCCATTTTTGGAGCTAATCCAATCCAAGTACAGATATTGACACAGGTATTTAATGTCTTTGTATTACCAGCTGTGATCATTGGAATTTTATTGATCCTCAGAAAGAGCGATGTGATGAAAGGCTACAAAACACCTCTGTGGATCCAATTGAGTTTGTATGCAGCGCTTATATTTTCCTGCATTATTTCTTACAATGGAAGTTTAGCTGTTCTCGAATATTTCAACTAAGCTTCTAATCGTAATATTCTAGTTTTCTTTTTCTGACTGTCAATGGGGTATCTCCATTGATGCTCCAACGTTCGATCCATCGCTTGTCAACATCAAGATCTAAGATGCGGAATTCTTCATTGAGTATGACTTGTTCTTTATTATTTCTGATGGTGACCTGTACTTCATTACCATGTTGATCATAGCCGAACGCCATTGTTCTGTTAATGGCACCAGATGCATCTTTGGTGTATTGTTTTAGTAACTGTCCGTTATCATTGTAATCGTATTCATCTATTCGCAGTAACTCGCTAGTTGCCGCTTCATGAGCAAATCTACTTTTTGCTTTGCCATTCTCCATTTCATAAATATAAAAACTGAGCAAGCTGTCATTGGCATCATAGTAATTTGATTTTGACAAAACACCATCTTTATAAATGTATGCTTCTCTGTGCAACGTATTGTCTTTCTGTCGAATGAGGTGTTTTAGTTTGCTGCCATCTTCATCATAGACATAACTTTCAGCATAGGTGAGATTGCCTTGGATATACTCGCCATTGGATTCTATCATGTCGTATACTTCAATGCTTTCTGTTTTTATCTTTTTTGTTGGGCTTGAGTCTGTACAACTCATTGCAATTAAGAAAGCTAATGCATATAAGCTTAGTCGTGCAAATGTTGATGAATGTGTCTGAGCGAAATTATTGAACCTCATTGAAATGTGATTTGTGTTCAAACTTACAAGCTTATACTTTAAAAATGGAATTCTTTGATTGGATCCTGAAAGGATACATGTAATAAGCAAGCCTTTATAATGAATAGAAAACAGAAGGACCACCGCGATACCGCTGGACGCGAGAACACACCTCCAATTGAAGATGATAAGGTTGTCATACTTGACACTCGATTGTTATCCCAACCCCAAAATAAACTCCACAGATTTCTCCAACATCCACGATGGCTTATTTCCTTTTTGATGGAACCCGACATGACCTCCGTATTTGCAAGGATACAAATACACATTCGGACTTTCTTTTGCTTGCTCATAGGGAATGGCTTCTAAAGCCAAAAAGGGATCGTCAACGGATGTAACGATCAGGGTTGGTTGTGAAATGTTAGGAAGGAACTGCTTGCTCGAACATTTGGTGTAATAATCTATCGCACCATTAAACCCGTGAATGGGGGCTGTGAATAAATCATCAAGCAGGAATAAGTTTTTAACCTCATCCAATTGATCAATATTTATTTGGTGTGGAAATTGTTTGGCTTTTTGTTTTAGTTTATCCACCAAACTGATGATAAATCTTCGTTCATAAAACCAGTTTTGTCGTTTCATGATTTGATAGCAACTGGCTTCAAGATCTGTTGGCGGGGAAACTGCCACGCAAGAACGAATATTTGCTGGTATAGCAAATACTTGCTCGCCCAAATACTTCAAACACATATTTCCACCTAAACTAAACCCAATCAAATCAACACTCGTATATGTTGATCCTTTTTGCTGAGCGACTGCATGGATGTCATCGCTTGACCCACTGTGGTATACACGAGGAAGAAGATTCATCTCCCCACTGCATCCACGATAATTCACAGCTGCAATGTCAAAGCCCAATTTGCTAAAAGCATTTGCAAATTCTTTTATGTAGGTAGAATCAGAACTGCCTTCAAGACCATGGCAAAGAATGATTAATTTATCATTTCCATTTTTAATAAAGTCTATATCTAAAAAATCTTCATCGGGTGTTGTCATTCTTTCTCTTGTGTAAGTGCAAGATTCATTTCTTCTTGTAAAGTGAGCATAGACACTATTGATGTGTCCCGATGTGAATGGAAACCCAGGTTGGTATTCCGTATTGCTGAGTATTGGCATGACTACCTTACTTCAATGCTGAGTCGTTTACAAAGATCCATTAATCTGTCTGGATAGTCAGTGATGATGCCATCTACACCTATGGCAATTTGTTGTTTCATGTCTTCTACTTCATTGACTGTCCACGGAATTAGCTGCATATTTTTCTTTTTGCAAAAGTCAACAACTTCCTGATCAATTAATTCGAAGTAAGGGCTGTAGACATCTGGCGTGAATCCAAGTGTTTTGATATTTTCTTGTATTGGCTTTTCGTTTTCGATAAGATAGACCAAGCGTATCGACTCTGTTCGTTTTTTGGTTTCGATGAGTGATTGGATATCGAAAGACTGAATCAATGTACGGTTTGCAATACCAAGTGAGTTGACAACATCCACAACCAATTGTGCAAATTCTGCAGCTTCCGGATGAAAGGTATTATCGAAATCAGGCTTCCTTTTTATCTCAATATTATACAAAGGCTTTTTGGACCCCAACTTAGCGACATAGGCTTCAATTTCAATAACCATATCTCTAAAGGAAGGCTTACTGACTTTCATTTTTTGTTGTTCCGGGAATCTTTCGTGAGGTCTCATTCCCACATCATAGCTCTTGATTTGGTCGTATGTCAGTGCATACATATTGTGGTCATGCTCCGTGTCTTCACTGATGAGTGTGCCGTCGGGAGTCGATGCAATTTCATGAGAGAAAAATGGTTCATGCGAGATGATGACTTCTTTGTCTTTCGAAATGACCAGATCTAATTCCAGTGTAGTGACACCCAAGTCAATCGCTCTCTTGAAAGCTGGAATCGTATTTTCAGGTAATAGGCCTCTACAGCCTCTGTGTCCCTGTACATCTAATGTTTTGTTATTAGCCACATTATTAGAATTTAAAAGTCCTTGCGTAGAGCAGGATATCAGAAAAATGAGAGATACAAAAGCCGTGTATTTCATGATTGTAAATATACATAGGCAAACTGTTAAACAGAAAGAGAGTCGCAGAATGGATCGTATTTCAATCTAGCGTGTACGTATAATTCTACACCCAAATGGATCAAAATAGGATTCCTCCAGAGAAAGTAAACCCTCCAAAACCACCTATTGTAATTTTGGGTTGTGCATAGAATAAGAATGACTCAAACGGAAAAACAATATTTCCACCTAGATTAATACCTATGTCCGTGGCATCTAATCCTCCCCTTGAAATTTGGAGACCTCCAAGTGGTTCAACTTCAATTTCAATATCATCACCAAAAGTGAATAATCTGTAATGTGAATCGATATCTATAGCCCAATCTTTTGTTGGATCACCAAGAACTAGTGTGAATGTAGCGGCTCCATCGATTGGCCGACCTGTGCGTTCCTCTAAATCTAACAGCACCTTACCTTGTATGCCTATTGCATCGAAATCACTTACAATAGCACCACCAGCACCAAATCTTAATTGGCCATAAGATAAAGAGCTAATGAACATCAATGTCAATAGAGTTAATATATTCCTTGTCATAAAAATAGTTTGTCAATTGTTTAAAACAGCAAATTAGTTGCTTTTAATCATATGTCAAAACGAAAACATATGACAAATGAGAAGAATGATAAATTCATAAGAATAACTAAAAATAGGAGTAAAGGTTTACTTAAAACCATAATTGGTAAATCAACTAATTTCTTGCCCTTTTCCATCGCTTTCGTATATTGTAAACAAATAAATTGACCAATAATGACTCCATTCATTGCAGAAGTATTAGGTAGTATGATTTTGATCCTTCTTGGTTGTGGTGTTTGTGCCAATGTCAATTTGAAGGATACCCTTGGCAACAATGGTGGATGGCTATTGATCAATTTGGCCTGGGGATTGGCGGTATTCTGTGGTGTCATAGTCGCTGGACCTGTGAGTGGTGCTCATTTAAATCCTGCAGTTAGTATTGGTTTAGCAATTGCCGGAAAATTTCCGTGGGCAGATGTCGGTCCTTATATTATCGCTCAATGCATTGGAGGGGTGCTAGGCATTCTTTTATTATGGATTTCTTACTTCGATCATTTTAAGCGCACTACTGATCTGGATGCCAAATTGGGGACCTTTTCTACTGGTCCTGCTATATCAAGCCCTATCATTAATTTTTTGGCAGAAGCAATTGCCACATTTGTGCTTGTCTTCATTATCCTTTATATAGCTGGTCCAACATTCATATCTAGTGGCATGAGCGACGTCAATATTGGTTTAGGTTCAGTAGGAGCTATACCTGTCGCTCTACTCGTCGTTGTTATTGGAATGGCGCTTGGTGGTACTACAGGTTATTCCATCAATCCCATGAGAGACTTCATTCCAAGAGTGATGCATACGATTCTACCGATAGGGGAGAAACGCGATAGTAATTGGGGGTATAGTTGGGTGCCTACTTTGGGGCCATTTGCGGGAGGTGCTTTTGCGGGGTTATTGTTTATAATGCTTTAAAGGGAGGACGGATTAGGAGCGAGCAGTTAGGTACTAGGAGTAAGCTGCTAGGTACAGGAGCAAGCAGTTAGGTACTAGGAGCAAGCAGCTAGGTACTAGGAGCAAGCAGCTAGGTACTAGGAGTAAGCAGTTAGGTACTAGGTACTAGGAGCAAGCATTAGAGTGGCTAGGTTGGACATGCCTAGAAAACGTTTAGGACTGAAGCAATACTAAAGACTTTTTTAGTAATGAAGTAGACAACATACACTTTAAATTAAAACAATCCTAGCTCCTTGTTTCTAGTAGCTAGAACCTAGTTACGCTTTGCTACAATGGATGATTGGCGTAATGTTGTCCATCAGAATATTTCCTTTCCATTTGAACCATCCTTCCTTGTGAAAGGCTTCAAACAGTAGATATCTGTAGTCTTTTTGTGCTGTGAATTGGATTTTAAATCTTTGCCATTCTTCGTCTTCTATGACGGGCGATTCGAAAATAAGTTGTTGATCGTCACACTTGTTATTGGCAGTATATATTCTGAGTTTGATGGGTTTATTGTAGCCAGAATAGCTGTTTGAGTGAGCTAAGTCAATGTTGAATTCATAGCAGTATCCTTCTTTCATTGTCTCGCTGACGCGCTGTCCAATTGACTCAAAGGTACTATTTTCACGAGTTATCATCCCTACATAGGTTTCACCTTCGACGGCTTCTTCGTATACACCCCAATAGCCAGGTAATATGTCAGGAGTGGTGTATTCTTCACATTCAAACCAGCCCATTGGTGTGGTGGCATCAGATGGTGTGTCTTCAAAAGAAGGATTATTCAAAAATATTTGACCTGTTATTGGCTGCAACACCAAATAAGAAATCAGGATAATGAAATATTTTATATGATAAAATGTTATATATGTGGTATTTTTCATTCGTATGAATAGACATTTATACAAAAACAGTTTTTGGACTGGTTTAAGTATTGTTATCGCATTATTTATGACCGGTTTGTATGGCGTTATCTTGATTCATTCTGGTCGAGTGAGCCAACAGCTTAAGCAACAGCTAAATGTTGTGGTTGAGTTCTCCAAAAGCTATACAGATTTGGACAAATCTCACCTCTTTGATGAATTGGACAATCATGAAGCTGTTTTATCAGGGAGTCTCCAGTTTTATACGGCTGACGACGCCAAAACTTTAATGGCTGGGGATCTTTCTACAGATTACTTTTCAAATTTGGATGAAAATCCGTTTCATGACATGGTCACGTTCAATCTAAAACACGATCATTATCAATCTGATAAGCTGAATACACTAAAACATCACCTGCTTTCAAGATCCTATGTGACAGATGTGGTTTTCCAACAAGAGCAATCTGCGTTTATAGAAAAAAACCTAAAGAAATTGTCAGTCTTGCCATTTATCATTGCATTACTGATGACGCTGATGAGTATCGCACTGATTTATAATACGGTCAGACTCAACTTGCAATCTGACGAAGCTAGAATACGTACGATGAAATTAGTAGGTGCGAAACATGAATTTATTCAAGAACCATATACGAAATCGGCACTAAAGTTAGGGTTGATTAGTGCTGTCATAGCAATACTGTTATTGTTGGTCTTTGTTCAGGTCATGAAGGTGAGTATGGGGGATGCTGCAACAATCATACACTACCCATATATACTGGTTATTGGGTTCATTTTATTGCTTATTGGAAGTTTGATTCCATATACGGCAACAAAGACTTTATTGTCCAATTATCTACAAAAGTTGAGACTTGGTTTATAAAGGATATATTTGTACCCGAATACTATTCAAAATTTGTAAATCGTTTGATATTAGTAATCATTTGATATGAGCAAAAAGAAAAAACAAGGCAAAGGCAAGATCGTGGAGACCGGAAAGAAAACAACTAAATCTAAAGTAGTTGTTACGAATAAAGAGCAACTCCAGCCTACGAACTCCAAAACAAAGCAAACGTCGCGGAAAGAAAAGCTAATTGCTACAAAGTCTAAGGCAAAAAGTGCTTTCCGAAATGAGCCGCAAGAGCAAATACCATTACTTTATGGTAAGAAAAATTTTGTGCTCATACTGGGAGGTATTGCCTTAATAGCGCTTGGTATGTTATTGATGGCTGGAGGTGGTATGCCTAGTCCAGATGTTTGGGACGAATCCATCATATATGGTTTTCGCAGAATCACTTTGGCACCTATTTCTATTTTATTAGGCTTGGCAGTTGTACTCTATTCTATTTTTGCCCCTGCTAGCAACAATGTCTGAATTAATTGAAGCCATCATCCTTGGGATTGTCCAAGGCCTCACAGAATTTTTACCAGTTAGTAGTAGCGGACATCTTGAAATCGGCAATTATTTATTCGGAACAGAACGGAGTGCAGATGAAGATTTACTGTTTATTGTAACATTACATGCGGCTACAGCTTTAAGTACCATGTTTGTTTTTAGAAAAGACATACTAGAGATTCTTAAAGGGATAGTTCAACCGACATGGAATGATTCAAAACGATTTGCGATTGCTGTCATCATATCGATGATTCCGGCGGCAATAGTGGGTTTGTTTTTTGATGATTTTATCGCCCAATTTTTTAATCAAAATTTGTTGTTAATAGGCTTAATGTTACTGGTGACAGCAGCCTTACTTTTATTTGCAGACCGGGCTAAAGATACCAATCGATCAGTAGGGTATAGAGATGCCATTATCGTAGGT